>NZ_JBFRNC010000046.1:0-96904 GCF_041470825.1 Vibrio sp. 10N.261.55.A10
ATGAACCAAAAAAAAGCCCCTAAAATTAGGAGCTCATTTTGATCTAATCAACACTGATTAAGCTGATTAAGCTGATTAAGCTGATTATTCTTTATCGTGTACAGCTTACAGACTGTTATTCAATGTTTTGGATCTGCTCACGCATCTGTTCGATAAGAACCTTAAGCTCTACGCCTGATGCTGTGATGTCTGTGCTGATAGACTTAGACGCTAGCGTGTTTGACTCACGGTTGAACTCTTGCATCATGAAGTCTAGCTTACGGCCACAAGCGCCACCTTTCTTCAGTACTGCATTTGCTTCTTTCACGTGAGAATCTAGACGGTCTAGCTCTTCTGCTACGTCTGACTTCTGCGCAAGTAGGATAAGCTCTTGCTCAACACGAGAACCTTCAAGTTCGATTTTCGCATCTTCAAATTTGGTAAGAAGACGCTCACGTTGCCACTCTAGGATCTCAGGCATACGTGCACGAACTTTCACTACTTCTTCAGTGATTGCATCTAAGCGCTGAACGATTAGCGCTTTCATGTTTTCGCCTTCACGAGCACGAGCATCAATGAACTCGGCGATGGCATCGTTGAATGCTTCTAGTAGATCTTTGTTGATGGCATCCATGTCTTGCTCTGGAGTTTCCATCACGCCAGGCCAGTTCATGACTTGGAATGGGTTCAGACGGCTGTCTTCACCTGTCATCGTCATAACTTGGTTAGCGGCATTGATCACTTGCTGAGCCAAACCTTCGTTAATGCTCAGTTCACCTTTTGCTGCTGGGTTTGCTTCGAAGCGTAGGTTACATTCAACCTTGCCGCGCGCTAGACGCTTACGGAAACGCTCACGCAAGATCGGCTCTAAACCACGGAACTGTTCAGGCATACGGAAGTAAGTTTCAAGGTAGCGTTGGTTTACACTACGGATTTCCCATACTGCTGTACCCCAATCGCCTTTTACTTCTTTGCGTGCATACGCGGTCATACTATAAATCATCGAATTTTCCTGTCTTTTATCATTCTGAAAATAACGCGCACGCATAGTATCACGATACGGGGTGCACCCGAAGCCTGTCGCTTTTCGGCGATAAATAGCCTTTCACGGTAAGTATCTTTGAGTCGCAAGTCGATTTAAGTCGTAAGTCGCTTTGAATGGTAAATAGATTTGAAAGATAAACTGCTATATAATCTTGCCCCAATCAAAACTGTCTCACCCCTTTCTTAGGTGATGCACTCTTTCGATAGTAAATCACTTCAGACTGTTAATAAGGTAGATACCAATGCGTCCAAATGACCGCGCTGTAGATCAAATTCGTCCAATTAAAATTACTCGTAACTACACAGCTTATGCTGAAGGTTCTGTATTAGTTGAGTTCGGCAACACTAAAGTTCTATGTAATGCGACGGTAGAAGAAAACGTACCGCGTTGGTTAAAAGGCCAAGGAAAGGGTTGGGTAACGGCTGAATACGGCATGCTGCCACGTGCAACGCACACTCGTAACCGTCGTGAAGCGGCGAGCGGCAAGCAAGGTGGTCGTACGATGGAAATCCAACGTCTGATCGCTCGTAGCCTACGTGCTGTTGTTGACCTGAAAGTAATGGGTGAAATTATGATCACTGTCGATTGTGATGTTATCCAAGCAGACGGCGGTACTCGTACTGCTTCTATCTCAGGTGCAAGCGTTGCAATGGCTGATGCTATCAACAGCCTACTAGCAAGCGGCAAACTGAAAAAGAACCCAATGAAAGGCCACGTAGCGGCAGTTTCAGTGGGCATCGTTGGTGCACAAGCACTGTGTGACCTTGAGTACGTTGAAGACTCAGCAGCCGATACCGACATGAACGTTGTAATGACGGAAGACGGTAAGATGATTGAGATTCAAGGTACCGCAGAAGGCGAACCGTTCAGCCACGAAGAGTTGATGCAGCTTTTAGCCCTGGCGAATAAGGGCATTGCTGATATTGTTGAAGCGCAGAAGTCGGCGTTAGCAGAATAGTTTTTAGATAGCTCCTTTTTTAAGGGGCTATTTTTTTATTTTCGTCATATATAACTCTACACCAGCGTTAGCTGCAATTTTTCACCCTAATCACATAGGTCCCCTATGCTCATAGGGCTGAAAAACCTTGCTGCCTTGTTGTAGAGCTATCTATTTAGAAAATACATCATTGTTAGCTTCCTGAGCGATTGGAAGTTAGGAACTGGAAAGTAAATTAATTTAGAGGATGAGCATGAAAGCATATCAACGTGAATTTATTGAATTTGCACTAGAGAAAGAAGTACTTAAGTTTGGTGAGTTTACTTTAAAGTCTGGCCGTAAGAGCCCTTACTTCTTCAATGCTGGATTGTTTAATACAGGTCGTGACCTAGCGCGTTTAGGTCGCTTCTACGCAGCAGCATTGGCTGATTCTGGCATTGAGTTCGATGTACTATTTGGCCCTGCATACAAGGGTATCCCAATTGCAACGACGACAGCGGTTGCACTCGCTGATCACCACGATGTAGACACGCCCTACTGCTTCAACCGCAAAGAAGCGAAAAACCACGGTGAAGGTGGCAACCTTGTCGGTAGCGCGCTTGAAGGTCGCATCATGTTAGTGGACGACGTGATCACTGCAGGTACTGCGATTCGTGAGTCGATGGAAATCATCCAAGCAAATGGCGCTGATTTAGCGGGCGTGCTTGTTGCTATCGACCGTCAAGAGAAGGGCAAAGGCGAACTGTCTGCGATTCAAGAAGTTGAGCGTGACTTCGGTTGTGCGATTATCTCAATCGTTAGCCTGACTGACTTGGTGACTTTCCTTGAAGAGAAAGGCACAGACGCAGCACACCTAGAGTCAGTAAAAGCATACCGCGCTCAATACGGCATCTAATACTACTCGTAATTAGACTATAGAATGCACAAGGGGCTGATGATTCATCAGCCCCTTTTCTTTTGGTTCAGTATTCAGTATTCATTATTTATAACGAATGCCGCGCTCCACTTCTGGGTCTTCCATGGTCTTAAAGCGCTTGTGCAGCCACATCCACTGTTCTGGTGCTCTTAAGATAATCTTCTCAAGGTAGCGGTTCATGTAGGCGGCAGCCGCTTTCTCATCTTTCTGTGGATAGTCATCTTCGATCGATTCATCGGCCATGATCTCATACTTGCCATCGGCATTTCTAAAACCAGAACCCGGAACAAGTGCGCATCGGCTCGTATAAGCCAGAATACTAGTGCCTGTTGTAGTACATGCATCTTCTACTGCGAAGAAAGGCACAAACACAGACTTGTTACGACCGTAATCATGATCCGGTAGGTAGAAAAGGATCTCACCTTGACGCAGGATTCGAATCATACGCTTCACGTCTTTACGGTGAATCAGACGATTGCCGTTCTGAGTACGGCCGCGGTATTGAATGAACTCATACGCCGGATTGTTGTGCGGGCGGTAAACACCTAAACCTGAAATACCGAGAACAGCCATTGCTCGCGCAGTGATCTCTAGGTTTAAGGCATGCACACAGCATAGAAGAACACCTTTACCGTTGGCTTTATGTGTACGCAGTGTTTGGGTGTCTTTATCTACTAGGATTCGCTTGAAACGCCACGTTGGCCAGAACCAGGTAATGCCGGTTTCGATGAGTGCCATACCTGTGTTCTTAAAGTTCTCACTGACCATTGCCGCGACTTCATCTGCGGGCTTGTCTGGGAAGGCGAGCTCCAAGTTACGTGTTGCTACCGCGACACGCTTTTTACCATAGCGAGCACCCAAAGAGCCTAACGATCGGCCTAACAGCAGTAAGAGGCGATAAGGGAGAACGTTAACGATAAGCGCCAATAACCCAAAACCGAACCATACTCCCCAGTATTTAGGGTGGAGTAACGCCAGAGTAAAAGGTGGCTTAGTAATAACGTGTTGTGCAGTGCTGTTTGTCGGAGAAGTTTTCGTCGTCATAACCATCACTTAAGATTTGATTGCTACTTAATTTGATTGCTACTTAATCTGAGCGCTTAGCAGAGCCCAATAAGCATCAAAGTTTTCTGTTGGTTGATATTTGAAGTCTGAGCGAACAAATCGATTCAAGCTGCCTTCAACTTGACCGAGCAGTTGAGCGGCTAAGATTTTCTCATCAACCGGGAATGATTTCCCTTCACGAAGCTTTCTTTCACGCAGGATCTGGCGAAGTTGCGTCTCAATGCGTTCGAAAAGTTGGTTGATGCGATCACGCAGGCGTTCATTTTCAAACATTAGAGCATGACCAGATAAAATTCGAGTCAGGCCTGGGTTACGTTCTGAGAAAACTAAGATAAGTTGTAGTACTAGGCGTATGCGCTCTAGCGTGTCTTTCTCTTCATCCAGAATACGGTTGATTCGAGACATCAACGCTTCTTCAATGAACTCGATCAGGCCTTCAAACATGCGGGCTTTGCTTGGGAAGTGGCGGTATAACGCAGCTTCAGAAACACCCACTTGCTTGGCCAACTTTACCGTTGTGATACGAGAAGCACCTTCGGTCGATTCCAACATTTGTGCGAGAGCTTGTAGGATTTCTTCACGACGGTTTGATTTTCGAGTACCAGCCATCTATTTACTTCCTTTCCTAAAGATGAGGATTGAGTGAAGAAGGATTATAAACACCATTCAATTCTGTTTCCTAGTTTTGTGAGCCCTAGGTCAACAGAATCGAGAGGTGTCAGCAGATTATCAGAGCAAATTTGTGCGTTTATACATTAATAAGCTGTTGGATCTGATCGAGGATCTGGAAACCAAGTGTGTCTTTGCTCTCCAGTGGTAGAGATTTATCGCCGCCTTTCCAATAAAGGTGCAGCTCATTGCTACTGCTATTGAAGCCTTGGCCTTCAACTGAGACGTCGTTGGCGCAGATCATATCGAGGTTCTTTCTTTCCAGTTTACCGCGTGCGTACTTCTCAACATCTTGAGTTTCTGCTGCGAAGCCGACAGTAAATGGGCGACCTTCGGTCATTGAAGCGACAGAAGCGACAATATCTGGGTTTTTAACCATTTGAATGGTCATGTCGTCTTTACCGTCGACCTTTTTAAGCTTTTGGTCTGCGATGGTCTCAGGGCGATAATCGGCAACCGCGGCGCAGCTGATGAAAATATCATGTTGAGAAGCGTTTGCTGCAACCGCATCAAACATCTGTTGAGCGCTGTCGACATCGATACGATTAACCTTATTTGGTGTCGCGAGTGATACAGGGCCGCTGACTAGAGTTACTGTTGCGCCTTGTTTCGCTGCCGCTTCAGCCAGAGCATAGCCCATCTTGCCCGAGCTGTGGTTGGTAATGTAACGCACAGGGTCAATGGCTTCACGAGTTGGACCCGCCGTGATTAACACAGAGCGACCAGCAAGAGGTTTAGGTTGGAAGAAGTCTTCACAGCGGTGCACGAGCTGCATAGGCTCTAGCATGCGACCCATTCCCACATCACCACACGCTTGTTCGCCAGCCGCCGGTCCCCAAATCTCACAACCACGACGTTTTAGTGTTGCGATGTTCTCTTGAGTGGCAGGGTGGCTGTACATCTGTTGGTTCATTGCCGGAGATACCGCAACTGGCGCATCGGTTGCTAGAACCAAAGTGGTCAGTAGGTCGTTACCCATGCCAGCTGTCATGCGCGCAATCAGATCAGCGGTTGCTGGCGCTAGTAATACCAAATCAGCCCATTTTGCGAGCTCAATGTGCCCCATGGAAGCCTCAGCAGCAGGATCAAGCAAACTATCAGACACTGGCCTTCCAGAGACGGCTTGCATGGTGAGAGGAGTAATGAACTCCTTGGCTGCATTCGTCATCACGACTTGTACTTGTGCTCCACGTTCAATTAAGCGTCGAGTCAGTTCGGCACATTTATACGCAGCGATACCACCACTAATGCCAAGTAGGATTTTTTTCCCAGCCAGGCCTTGTAGGTCAGCGTTATCCAGTTGATTAACCAATGTTTGCATGATTCTGTTCCTTAATTTCTCTGGGACTTACGATATCAGAACAAAGGATTAGTGCCTAGAAGCAGAATTAGAACAGATTTGACGCTCATCAAGTTGGTGTTATCAAACTTATCAATTACACGATTTTGTTAGTGTCTCGTTTCCTTTGACCTCTATCGAAGGATCTCTTATTACGATCTCATTAAGGTGATGGGTTGTGTTCATGACCAATGATTGTCTTTATATGCCAATAGATAAAATACCTGCCGAATCGATGCCGAGAGAAAAGTTGTTAAATAGAGGGCCTGATTCTTTGAGTGATGCTGAACTGCTCGCGATATTCCTGCGAACAGGGACACAAGGAATGAACGTCTTGGAACTCGCTGACAAGTTGATCAAAGACTTTGGCTCGCTCCGTCATCTTTTTTCAGCAACGCAGGAAGAATTTTGTGCCCATAAAGGGATGGGGCAGGCCAAGTATGTTCAATTACAGGCTGTGTTAGAGATGACACAGCGCTATCTAGCAGAGACGTTATCTCGCGGAGATGCACTCACTAGCCCTAGTCATACTAAGCTTTATCTTTCGAGCATGTTGCGTGATCGCCAGCGAGAAGCCTTCTATATATTGTTCCTCGATAACCAAAATAGGGTAATCAAAGACGAAGTTATGTTTGAAGGAACCATCGATGCCGCATCGGTTTACCCACGGGAAGTGGTTAAACGGGCACTTCATCACAATGCGGCGGCATTAATCTTGGCTCATAACCATCCTTCGGGTGTCGCGGAGCCCAGCCAAGCGGATAGGAGGATTACACGCCGATTGACCGACGCATTAGCGCTGGTGGACATCCGAGTTCTCGACCATTTTGTCGTTGGAGATGGCGAAGTTGTCTCTTTTGCAGAGCGTGGATGGATTTGAATCACATTTTAGGTTGTTAGTTGCGTTAAATCTGCTATTATTCCGGCCACATTTTTAGACCTAAAATCAGCTCTGATTACTCAAGCAAGCTGCGCTGCACAAAAAAAGATCACGAAATCCGTAAAAAGGATCTGTTCGGGTCTTGAGCAATGCGTGTCAAGTTAGTATAATGCGCGACCTTTGATAGCCTTGTATGGATTTTCCATAACGGTTTTTACCTTCTATTTTAATTGATAGAGAGGTTCGGCCACCAAGGTTGATATCGAGCTGAAACGATTGGAGAAGACATTCATGTCCCGAGTATGCCAAGTAACTGGTAAGCGTCCAGTAACGGGTAACAACCGTTCACACGCACGCAATGCTACTAAGCGCCGTTTTCTGCCGAACCTACAAACTCATCGTTTCTGGGTAGAGAGCGAAAAACGTTTTGTTAAACTACGTCTAACTGCTAAAGGCATGCGTATCATTGATAAGAAAGGCATCGATGCTGTTCTTGTTGATATCCGTGCACGTGGCGAAAACGTTTAAGAGGAATTAAGCAATGGCTAAAGGCATTCGTGAGAAAATTCGTCTAGTATCTTCTGCAGGTACTGGTCACTTCTACACAACTGATAAGAACAAGCGTAACATGCCAGGCAAATTTGAGATCAAAAAGTTTGATCCAGTAGTTCGCCAACACGTTATGTACAAAGAAGCTAAAATCAAGTAATTGATGCTTTTTTTGCTCTTCTTCAGTAGAAGAAAGAATTGAAAAACCCAGTTTAATCGCTGGGTTTTTTTATATCTACAATTTGAGGAACTCAATTATTCTTGCTTGATATAGCCTCTGATAGATAGAAATCTGTACAACATAGAAAGTATTGCCACTTTCACGATATACTGAATGTTCAATAGGTTAGATGAGCAGAATCAGATGAGATATCGTGGACGCCGGTGGAACAACATACTCATGTTCAGTGTGATCGCTTTTATTGGCGTGTTAAACCTTCCAACATTGATCAAAGCGTACCTTATCGAGCCTGAACCGCAGGTTGATAGCCCTTATCCTTATCTCCTGAACCCAACAGCAAAGCTTCAAGCGTTACACTTTGCTAAGTGGTCTGTCATTCAACAAGATAATCAATGGGTTTACCAGTTCGAAGATACTGACTTTCCTCAAGCCACCAATGCACAAGAGCTGTCACAACGTTGGAAAGAGCTTGTGGGCACGGAAGTCGACTCACAGACCTACACAGACCTTACGCCTCGGTTAAATACACCACACACCATCGAAGTATGGTATCAAGACCAAGAAGAGCCCCAGCGTATTACCTATTATCAATTGCCTAAGTTCTGGTTGTTAAAAAACTGGAATGATCAGTGGTTGGCGGTGTCTATTGAAGAGAGCTACCTGTTTCCAAGCTTTAACGCTAACCACTCCTCTAAATCGGACGACTAACTATGCCTGAATTACCCGAAGTCGAAGTAAGCAGAATGGGGATCTCGCCTCATTTAGTCGGCGAGACCATTAAAACGCTTACCTTTCGCACGCCGAAGCTGCGTTGGGATATCCCACAAGAGCTCAAAGCATTAGAAGGGCAGGTGATTCGCTCTATCTCGCGCCGTGCAAAGTACCTATTGATTGAAACGGATACTGGCACTGCCATTGTTCACCTTGGTATGTCTGGCTCACTACGCGTATTAGATGCTGACTTCCCAGCAGCAAAGCACGATCACGTGGATCTTAAGCTCACTAATGGAAAAGTACTACGCTACAACGATCCACGTCGTTTTGGCGCTTGGCTGTGGTCTGCTCCCGACGAAACACACCCTGTGTTACTCGGTTCTGGCCCTGAACCACTAACCGATGACTTCAACGCTGACTACATTGCTGAGAAAGCAGAAAAGCGTAAAGTGGCCGTCAAGCAGTTCATCATGGACAATAAGGTGGTGGTGGGTGTCGGGAATATCTACGCCAACGAAGCGCTATTTGCTTCACGTATTAGCCCTTTGCGCCCTGCAAGCAAAGTGACAAAACAAGAGTGGGTCTTGTTGACCAAAGAGATCAAACAAGTGCTCGCCACCGCCATTAAACAAGGCGGTACTACGCTAAAAGATTTCGCACAAGCAGATGGCAAACCGGGGTATTTCGCCCAAGAGCTGCAAGTGTATGGCAAAGCAGGCGAAAAGTGCCCTACTTGTGAAGCTCTTATTCAAGAGTTAAAAATAGGGCAGAGGAACACGTTTTATTGTGAAGAGTGCCAAGTATAAAAAAACTGAACTTATGTTCACTTTTTTACGCTAGTAGATAGGCAGGCTAATAGCTACAATTACACTAATGATATGAATTGAGAATAGTAGAATGAAATATTTAGTAACTGGCGTTGCCGGGTTTATTGGCTCTGCAGTTTCAGAGCGACTATGCGCAGCAGGACATAAGGTTGTCGGCATTGATAACTTGAATGACTACTACGAAGTCTCTTTGAAACATGATCGCCTAAAGCGCATTGAGCATGAAAACCTGACCTTCATCGAGCTGGATCTTGCTGATAGAGAAGGCATGGCAACGCTGTTTGCTGAGCAAAAGTTTGACCGTGTGATTCATTTAGCGGCGCAAGCTGGCGTTCGCTACTCAATTGATAACCCGATGGCGTATGCCGATAGCAACCTTGTCGGTCACCTAGCTATTCTTGAAGGCTGTCGCCACAACAAGGTTGAACACCTGGTTTACGCTTCATCAAGCTCTGTTTATGGCTTGAACCAGAAAATGCCATTCCACACGGCTGACAGTGTTGACCACCCGATTTCATTGTACGCTGCGACTAAGAAGTCGAATGAGTTGATGGCACACACTTACTCGCATTTATATGACGTACCAACGACAGGCTTACGCTTCTTTACCGTTTACGGCCCTTGGAGCCGCCCTGATATGGCGATGTTCAAGTTTGCGAATCTAATCGTAGCGGGTAAAGAGATCGACATTTACAACAATGGCGACATGATGCGCGACTTCACTTATATCGATGATATTGTTGAAGGTATTATTCGTGTGCAAGACCGAGTTCCAGCTAAACAGCCAGATTGGACAGTAGAGCAAGGCTCACCAGCAACCAGTTCAGCACCATACCGAGTGTTTAACATCGGTCATGGTAGCCCAGTTAAATTAATGGACTACATCGAAGCCTTAGAAGGTGCTCTAGGTGTTGAAGCGAAAAAGAACTTCATGCCAATGCAACCAGGTGATGTGTACGCGACTTACGCTGATACGGAAGATTTGTTTGAAGCGGTTGGTTATAAACCTCAAGTGAAGATCCAAGAAGGCGCGAAAGCTTTTGCGGATTGGTATAAAGCTTACTACTCACTATAAGAGTTAGTTTCTCTTATAAAAATAGCGCTCAATGAGCGCTATTTTTATAGGTAATCGCATGATTGCTTTTTAGGTATAAGTATAAGCATAAAGAGAGGGGGCAATTTAATGTGAGTGTACTTTTCCTAGACCTAGAATTTTGGTCTGAACTCTTTATCTAGTACTGCAAGGTGATAAAGGTTTGTTGATAGATTAAGTGCCATACTCTTTATTTTGTTCACAATCTTCATAAAGGCGACAGAATAGTCTTTTCTACCTTTATGTTTACGACTACCGATAATTGACGGCCGTTTACTACGCTGTAATCCAGCAGAAGAAACACCAAACATGGGGTGCTTATGAATCCAAGTATTCCTTAAGAATACATCAACTGGATAATTAAAAGTTGAACTTTGTTCGATGAAAGCTTGTGCCGCTTTGGGAGATATAGCATAGCAGGCGGTTCCTTGAGGAACTTTCAAATACTTTACAAGATGCTGTGTATCGTACTTATCAACTGAATAATGTAGTCTATTCTTACTGTCTTGTAAGCGAATAAAACCACACTGCTCAATATGCTGTTCGGCGATAGTCAAAGTATTGCGAAATATATCGATATCAATATCGGCATGATCTTCGAAGACTAAAATGGGTTCATTTAACTCTATGCATTTTTGCCAAATAAGATAATGGCTTGCATAACACCCCACTTCCCCAATTGCATGCGGTCTACCCATATTGTGTAAAAAAGCTCTATCGTGAATTCTTGTTAGTAGAGGATGTTCATCGGTTCGTGCATCCACTCCGATAAAAAACTCAAAATCAACCTGAGCATCCTTAAGGGCGTTAGCTGTTGATTTTTGCCTACAATGGTTTGCTTTTAAGGTAATACAGTATGATTTCATAAAGCTATATTGATGTATTTATTCACAAGAAATTATGTTATCACTCGTTTGGCTTTTTGTAATGATTGTTCGCTTTGTTAGAGGTTATGGTTGTGACGAACCTCAAGAGTGTTCGGGGTTCGCATTATCTGATTCATAGGTTCTGCAGTGTCAGAGCTAATATGTAGGGGTCTAAATGAATTTATCTGTCTCAAAAAATAGCGCTCAATGAGCGCTATTTTTTTTCGGTGTAGGTAAAGAGAATTACTTGGCAGTCTTCAGCTTTATCTCGGCTGCCACCTTTTGTGGCACAAACTGGCTAATGTCTCCACCATGAATGGCCACCTCTCGAACTATTGTCGAAGAGAGGAATGCATACTCCTCTGAAGGTGTTAAAAATACACTTTCAAGGCCTGGAAGTAGCTTTCTGTACATGCTGGTGAGTCCAAACTCGTACTCAAAATCCATGGTTGTTCTTAGGCCTCGCACCAACACATTCGCTTGCTGCTGTTTAGCAAAATCGACCAGTAACCCCGAAAATCCTTCAACAGACACGTTAGGTAAGTGAGACACCGCATCACGTAACAACTCTACACGTTCATCTAATTCAAACATGGTTTTTTTACTTGGGCTCGCTGCTACTCCAACAGTGATATGGTCAAACATGCTAGCGGCACGAACAATGATATCAAGGTGGCCATTGGTCACCGGATCAAAAGTTCCTGGATAAATAACGTGTGTGCTCATTTTAGCTGTCCTTGCTTAATGTAGTGTTCGAATTCAGTGCTTTACTAGAGTTTAAGGCCTTATCGAGTTGCTGCTTTACCATATCGAGTGTGATGTCTTTCATCAGATCATCGCCTTTAGCACGGGTTCCCCATGGAAGGTCTGCGACTGGTTTACCTTGTTGTGCTTCTACGTGCTGTTGATAAACACTCACTACGATATCGAGATCGTTGTAAGGTCCTGTTCTACGAGGATCGCTGTGCGCGTACAAGCCGATTACAGGCGTTGACTGCGTAGTTGCCAAGTGGGCTGGGCCAGTATCAGGTGCCAATACCACCGTTGCATGTTTCAGTACGGCAGTCAGTTGCTTCAAGTTCGTTTTGCCAATCAAGTTGGTTACTGGCGACTGGCATAATTTTTCGATGTCGCTACCAAGGTTAACTTCTCTTGGTGCCGGAGAACCACATAACACCACTTGCATGCCTTGTTCGACAGCATAATCAGCAATAGCTGCATATCGCTCAGTTAACCAATTGCGTGAATCTTTGCTTGCAGCTGGGGAGATAACTAAGGTCGGCTTGTCTGCCATGGTGCTAATTGCGAGTTGTTCATCTTCAGGTGTTAAAGGGATATCCCATTGAGGCTTATCGAAGGGGGCACCAATGTAGCGAGCAAATTCGGCAAAGTTATCCAACACATGAAACTTATCTGAAATAGGTAGATGGTGGTTGGTAAAGAGTGACTGCATTTCACGAGTACGGTTTTTGCCAAATCCCACTTTGCACTTCGCCTTTATTCCCCAAGATAGCACGCTGGCTCTGAGTGCGGCTTGCATATGCAGAAGTGCATCAAATTTACGATCAGATAGCTGACGCCATAATTCACGCATTCCTTTGAAGCCTTGTTTCTTATCGAAAACAATCACCTCAATACCGGGTAGATCGCCGATCAGCATGGCTTCTATTTTCCCGGTTATCCACGTGATTTTCGTTTCAGGCCACTGCTTCTGGATGGCTTGAACCACAGAAATAGCATGACAAACATCACCTATTGCGGATAGACGAAGTATGCAAAGAGATTGAGGTGCAGTTGAGAACAGTGACATAAAGAGTCCGAAAAAGTGAATAACATCAGAATTATGCAGATACTCGCATTAGTTGTAAAATAGCAATGATGAAAAGCGACCCAAAGGCCTCATAGATGGAAACGATTAGCACCAAGAACCAAACAATTTGGTACGACCCTGAACTTTTGGCTCAGGTACCAGAGGGCGATATCGCTCAGATTTTTGAGGCTGAATATTGGCAGCAACAAGACGCCATTTCAGGCAGTGCTCAAGGACGCGGTACCACATGGTTCATTCAGCTTGATGGAATACAGGCCGCATTGCGCCATTATCGCCGTGGCGGATTGTTTGGGAAGCTAGTCGAAGACCAATATCGTTTCTCTGATTGGGAGAGTACTCGCTGCGCTATGGAGCTTAATGTCCTAAAGATATTGGCAAACGCAGGTGTGAATGTACCGAAGCCCATTGCTGCTAGAGCCATTAAAAGCGGACTACTTTATCGAGCGGACTTAATGTCTGAACGAATTCCCAATGCCAAAGATCTGGTTGATGTCTTGGTCAATGGCCCGATAGATGCGGATGTTTATCGTCGAATTGGCCAAGAGGTACGCAAGATGCACGATGCTGGGGTTAATCATACCGATCTCAACATTCATAATATCCTGCTTGATGACTCGCAAAGGGTGTGGATTATTGACTTTGATAAGTGTGGTCAGCAAGCGGGTGATGACTGGAAAGAAGGCAACTTGAATCGCTTAAAGCGCTCGTTCTTAAAAGAAGTGAACAAGCGCCAGATTCAATGGCAAGAGTCGGATTGGGAGCCTCTTTTAACAGGCTACCAAGGCTAACGAAATCGAATGGTTTTAGGGCGTGTTGACCTTTTGCGGTTAAATTTTGTTCGGATAGGGGCGCCTAGTCAAAAGCGTTTTAATCGCGGCGAGGGGGAAGTAGCCTAGTCATTCTAAGCAAATCTCCCTCAACAAAGAGTAAAGCGCTTTTTGCGGGGGCGCCCAGCTCGAACCCTTCGGGCAGCGTTTGCTGGTCATTTCTACTACGTTATCGGCTTATCATGTAGGCTAGCTACACATCAAAGCCTCTGCCTTGTATAAATACCCAGCAACTCGCTGTAAAAATCAGCTCAAAAGAACAACATGCCCTAGTCAATAATGTATTGTAAGGTGTTATCCAACGCCCCTCGATTCTGCTCAACCACTTGATAAGCCGCTAAGCCTTTATCTTTACGTAAGTTAGGTTGTGTGAACAGCTCTTTGAGTTGACCTGCAATTTCATTGCTGTTTTGGCAAATAGTGACAGCTTGAGCTTCAAGCAGTTTGTCGGTGATCTCGCTAAAATTAAAGTAGCTAGGGCCATTCAGTAAGGGTAGCTGTAAAGCTGCTGGTTCTAGCAGATTATGCCCTCCCACTTTATCTCCAATAAGACTTCCGCCCATAAAACAGGCATCAGCGCCGCCGAGTAGTACCAACATTTCGCCCATGGTATCAGCTATATAGACTTCAACATCAGATGTTAATGCTTGCTGACTCGTTCGAGTGACGGTGTTGAAGCCGTGCTGCTTAGCGAGCTCTGTCACTTGGTTGAATCGCTCGGGGTGTCGAGGCACGATGATCAGTAGCGCATTCGGATTGTCTTTTAGAAGTTGCTTATGAGCATCTAAAACAATGTCGTCTTCACCTTGGTGAGTACTAGCCGCAATCCAGACATGGCGATCCAAACTTATCTGCTTCCTCAATGCTTTGCCTTTATTAACTTGGTCAGTAGAGACTTCAATATCAAACTTGATTGAGCCCGTCACATGCACAGATGCTTTATCTAGGCCTAGTCTAACAAAACGCTCCGCATCACTAGGGTACTGGCAGAGTACCTGAGATAGTTTTTTAGCTAGAAGGTTAAATACAGGCTGGAATTTGGCGTAGCGCTGGCATGAACGTTCAGATAGACGAGCGTTGAGTACTGAAATAGGAATCCCAGCTTTCGCGACGAAATGTAACGTGTTTGGCCAAAGCTCTGTTTCCATAATCAACATTTGCTTTGGTTTTACTGATTTAAGGAAGCCTCGCACACACCAAGAAAAATCAATCGGCATGTAGCGATGCTCGACCAAACCACCAAGTTTGTCTATTTGCTCTGCTCCTGTGCTGGTTGTCGTGGTAACAATGATGGCTTGATTTGGGTTTCGCTGCTTCAATTGCTTGATAATAGGTATCGCAGCAATAGATTCACCTACCGACACCGCATGAATCCAGATCGGACTTTTACCTTCAATCTTCGGTGTAATACCGAAATGCTCTTTCCAGCGCTTACCGAAACTTGGTTTGCCGGGTTTGCTCTTATAAAGCCCATAGAGGAGCAGTGGAGAGGCCAATGACAATATAAGAGTGTATATAAGTCGTATAAGCATAAGAACAGTGACACCAGAGGGTAAAATCAGTAATCAGAAGAGTATTTTCTTCAATCTCGAAAGTAAAGAGCGTTATAATTAAATGCTTAGTGACACTTTCAAACGGAAATGGTGAACTCTATCTCATCGCTTATTCAAACCGATCAATCCTATCGTTTTTTGCTCTATGTCGAGCAAAACTACTCATTTGCTATCCTTCGTCCATTTTATAACTACGCGAAGCAACTTGGCCATGACGTAAAGTGGTTGCTCGTTGGTGAGGATGCTTCTGAACATCTCTTATTAGAGCAAGAGCAGCGCGTGTCTTTGACAGAAGCTGTCGCCTATAACCCTTCTGCTGTTTTAGTACCCGGTGATCGCGTTCCTGCTTTTATCCCAGGTTTGAAGGTACAAGTGTTTCACGGTTTAAATGAGAGTAAACGAGGGAACTTATATCCTGAGCGTGGTCTATTTGACTTGTATTGCACAGAAGGTCATGAAAGAACCAACTCGTTGGAACCGTTAGCTAAGCAGCGTGGCTATTTTCAAGTCAAAGAGACCGGATGGTTGAAGCTAGATAGTTTATTAAATTACCAAGCTAGTGATAGTCATTTTGATAGGCATCAAATTCTATTCGCTTCCACTTTTTCGCCAAGTTTATCCTGTGCTGAATTGGTTTATGAAGAACTTAAGCGCCTAAGCAAACTGAGCCAGTGGCAGTGGCTAGTGACATTGCATCCTAAAATGAAGCAAGAGACACGAGAAAAATACCAGGCGTTGGAAGGCGATAACCTTCTGTTCTTCGACAATGATCGAGTGATTGAAATGCAGCACCGTGCTGATGTGATGGTGTGTGACAACTCATCGATATTTCAGGAATTCTTGTTGCTCAATAAGCCTGTTGTCACGGTAAATAATCGAGACCCTCAAGCAAGCTTTATTAACATTACTCAAGCCGAGCAATTAGAGTCAGCAATTCAACAAGCTATGCTGCCTGATGAAACAAGAGATAAAGCCATTGCTAATTATGGTCCGTCAATAACGCCATATTTGGACGGTCAATCCTCAGCGAGAGTTCTGAGTGCTATTACGGATGTGCTAGAAAGCGGTTGGCAGGATAAAAAACCAAAAAATTGGATTCGTAACTTTAAAATCCGTAAATCATTAAACTATTGGAAATTCTAGGGCTGAATAATGAGAAAACATACCCTGTCTGTCATTGTTATTACCAAGAATGAAGAAGACCGAATTGAAACTTGCCTAAAATCTGTGGTTGATATTGCCGATGAGCTAATTGTGTTAGACAGCGGATCAACGGACGCAACCGTTGAGATATGCCAAAAATATACAGATAACGTGACAATCACAGATTGGCCTGGCTTTGGTAAGCAAAAACAGCGAGCGCTAGATAAAGCGACATGTGATTGGGTGCTATCAATTGATGCTGACGAAGCTCTCGATAAAGAGATGAGCGACGCTCTTGTTGAACTATTAAAACAAGATCAAATCAAACACACTGCTTATAAACTTCCTTGGGGAGTGACTCTTTATGGCACGACTCTAAAACATGGCCGCAGTGCTCGTGCAGTATTAAGACTGTTTAAGAGAGAAGGCTCTCGATATACGTTAGACGAGGTTCACGAGACCGTCGTTCCGGAGCAAGGCTCTACAGGGATATTGAAGGGATTTCTTCTTCATTACACCCATCGTGACTATGGCCACGGCCTAGATAAAGCAGCGCAGTACGCCTGGCTCGGCTCGCAAAAGTACCATCGTAAAGGCAAGAAATCACACGGCTTATTCCTTGCTCTACTTCGAGCGATGTGGACGTTTTTCCTTGTGTACATTATCCGTCGTGGCTTTATGGATGGTAGTGTCGGTTTCATTATGGCTATGACTTACGCTCAGGTGAATTTCAATAAATATGTCGGCTTGTGGATTCTTGAAAATCGCTCAGAAGACCGTTCAACAGACCAAGCTAAATAGGGACCGATAGATGAAGATTTTAGTTTGTGCATCTTACTTACATGCATGGAATAGTTTGCGTCCAGAAGCTGCGATTTTTATCGAACTAGCTCGTCAAGGGCATCAAGTGACGATAATGACTCAGGGAGAATCTGAGCACGTATCGAAGCTAGAAGAGCATGGTATCCGAGTAGTAGATGGCTATCCGAAACGTAAAATTTGTTTTGACACCATTAAAAAGATTCGCCACGAGCTGAAAACTCATGATTACGACATCTGCTATGCTTTTAACTCAAAGACGATACCTAATGCGGCGTTTGCGTGTATTGGTTTCAACGTTAAATTAGTCGTTTATCGAGGCACTACTGGCGGGTTATATCGACATGACCCTAGTGCTTATTTAACTCAACTTCACCCTCGTGTAGATGGCATAGTCTGTGTTTCAGAAGCGGTGCGACAAGATGTGGTGAAGCGCGTTTGGAAGAACAAAGATAACGTTGTTACCATATACAAAGGGCATGAATTGGATTGGTATAAAGTACCACCAACTGAGCGCTCTGAGTTTGGATTGAATGAAGATGATGTAGTCGCGATTACTGCAGCGCATGTAAGGCCAAGTAAGGGTATTTCTGTTTTACTTGAGGCGACCAAATACATTACAGCACCGAACTTCCACTTAATCTTAGCGGGTAGTGGCTATGAGCCTCACTTTGATGAGATGAAAGCGAGCCCTATGAGTGAGCGAATTCACTACATCGGCCATCGTACTGACATCCCTTCAATTATGTGTATGGCAGATTTTCAAGTTCAGCCATCGATCAGCGGAGAAGGGCTACCGCGTACCATTGTTGAAGCAATGGCAAATGGCACAACTTCTGTTGTTACTACCACAGGTGGAGCTCCTGAACTCGTTGTAGATGGCGAAACGGGTTATATCGTCCCTACGGGTGACGCAAAAGCTTTGGGTGAGGCAATGGACAAACTCGCGCGCGATAAAGATAAGTGCACAGCTATGAGTGAAGCAGCCAAAGAGCGCTTAGATGAAAGCTTTAGTTCACGAGTAACAGTGAAGAAGCACCTGGAGTTTTTTGAGAAGTTGCTAGCCAGCTAAAGTAGCTAGATATCAATTTGGAATTCAAGTACCTAAGTTTAAAACTTAGATAAATAGAAATATATTAGAGTAGTTGAGTATGCTAAATAACAAGACAGTATTAATTACAGGTGGCACAGGGTCGTTTGGTAAGCAATTTATCAAAACAATTCTGGAACGATACCAAGACGTAAAGAAGATCATTATCTTTTCTCGTGATGAATTGAAGCAGTTTGAAATCAAGCAGCAATATCCTCACAAGGATTTTCCACAATTACGCTTCTTTATTGGCGATGTTCGTGATCGTAACCGTATGATTCAAGCGTGTGAAGATGTTGATGTTATTATCCACGCCGCTGCGATCAAACAAGTTGACACTGCTGAGTACAACCCAACTGAATGTATTCGCACCAATATTGATGGCGCAGAGAATGTGATTAGTGCGGCTCTTGCGTGTGGTGTGAAAGATGTCGTTGCCCTCTCGACCGATAAGGCATGTGCACCAATTAACTTATATGGTGCGACAAAGCTTGCTTCAGATAAGCTATTTGCTGCTGCAAATAATATTAAAGGTTCAAAAGACATTCGTTTTAGTGTCGTACGTTACGGCAATGTGATGGGCTCTCGTGGTTCGGTTATCCCATTCTTTATGCAGAAAAAAGAAGAAGGTTTACTGCCAATTACGCATGAAGAAATGACACGTTTTAACATTTCTCTACAAGATGGCGTGAACATGGTTATGTACGCTCTAGAGCACCATTTAGGTGGGGAAATCTTTATCCCTAAGATCCCATCTTATAAGATTCTAGATATCGCTGAAGCTGTTGCTCCAGGCGTGCCTACTAAAATTGTAGGTATTCG
Organism: Vibrio sp. 10N.261.55.A10; assembly: GCF_041470825.1. Taxonomy (NCBI): domain Bacteria; kingdom Pseudomonadati; phylum Pseudomonadota; class Gammaproteobacteria; order Vibrionales; family Vibrionaceae; genus Vibrio; species Vibrio sp. 10N.261.55.A10. The sequence continues at coordinate 19,146 of NZ_JBFRNC010000046.1, forward strand.
CCCTGGTGAAAAGCTACATGAAGAAATGATCACAGATACTGATTCACTAAATACCATTGATTTAGGTCGTTACTACGCGATTTTACCTTCAGTATCATTCACTTATACAGAATCTGAATACATGGAACACCATAAAGCAGAGAAAGTACCTTTTGGTTTCAAATATAACTCAGGCACGAATGCTGAGTGGGAAACCATTGAAGGTCTGCGAGACCTAATTAAAGAACATGTTGATCCTAAATTTACAGTGTGAGTAAAACAGTGATTCCATACGGCAAGCAAGATATCACTCAGCAAGACATCGATAGTGTAGTTGATGTCCTTAAGTCTGATTTTTTAACGCAAGGTCCGCAAGTACCTGCGTTTGAAAAAGCGCTAACAGAACATACTGGATCTCAGTATGCGTTAGCTGTAAATAGTGCAACATCCGCTCTGCATATTGCTTGCCTAGCTTTAGGCTTAGGCGAGGGTGACTGGTTGTGGACAACGCCAGTCACTTTTGTAGCATCTGCAAACTGTGGTCTTTACTGTGGTGCTAAAGTTGATTTCGTTGATATTGATTCTGCGACTTACAATATGTGCCCTGAAAAGTTAGAGCAAAAGCTAATTACCGCTAAAGCTAACGGAACCTTACCTAAGGTAGTCGTTCCTGTTCACTTATGCGGTCAACCTTGCGATATGGAATCCATTGCTAAATTAGCTAAAGAGTACGGCTTTAAAGTCATTGAAGATGCTTCTCATGCTATTGGTGGTAAATATCATGCTCAACCAATTGGTAACTGTGAACATTCTGATATTACAGTTTTCAGTTTTCACCCTGTGAAAATTGTGACAACGGCGGAAGGTGGCGCGGCGTTAACCAATCAGAAAGAACTGGCGGATAAAATGGCTCTATTACGTAGTCATGGCATCACTCGTGACTCTGAAATGATGACGGAAGCTTCTCATGGTGGTTGGTACTACCAACAGGTTGATTTAGGTTTCAACTACCGCATGACAGAACTTCAAGCGGCGTTGGGTGTCACGCAAATGCAACGTCTTGATGAATTTGTTGCGGCGCGCCATGTGTTGTCTAAGCGTTATAATCAAATGTTATCTGAATTACCCTTGGTACTTCCTTATCAACTTGAAAACACGTACTCAGGTTTGCATTTATTCGTAATTCGTTTGAAGTTGGATGAGATATCATTAACTCATAAACAAGTGTTTGACGCCCTGCGTGAAAATGGTATCGGTGTTAATTTGCATTACATTCCTGTGCATACTCAGCCATATTACCAAGCTATGGGCTTTACTGAAGGGGAATTCCCTGAGTCAGAACGTTACTATCAAGAAGCCATCTCACTGCCAATGTTCCACGGTATGACGGAAGAACAGCAAAATACCGTTGTTCGTGTAGTAACTGACATTTTGACAGGTAAATAATGAACGTTGCTATTATTCCTGCACGTGGTGGCAGCAAGCGTATTCCTCGTAAAAATATAAAGCACTTTCATGGCAAACCTATGATCGCTTACTCAATCGAGGCTGCACTTGCTTCGGATTGTTTTGATAAGGTTATTGTCTCTACTGATGATGCTGAGATAGCCGAGGTAGCGATAAAGTATGGTGCTGAAGTACCATTTTTACGGCCTTCAAATATCTCCGATGACTATGCTACCACTATGGATGTGATACACCATGCAATAACTTGGTGCGCTAATAATGGCTGGGATATTGGTGATGTTTGTTGTTTGTACGCCACTGCTCCGTTTGTTTTACCTGAAGATCTTCAGAAAGGCTACGAGCTACTTAGAGGAAATAGTGTGCAATTTACATTTAGTGCCACATCGTTTCCTTTTCCGATTCAGCGTGCGATTAAGCTTGATGAGCAAGGCTCTGTTTCGATGTTTTCGCCTGAAAACGAACAGGTAAGATCACAAGACTTGGAAGAAGCGTATCACGATGCTGGCCAGTTTTATTGGGGTCGTAAAGATGCTTTCCTGAATAAACTATCGGTGTTTTCCAGCCACTCTAAGGCCGTGATCTTGCCGAGAAAACGCGTTCAAGATATTGATACCCAAGAAGACTGGGAACTGGCTGAATCTCTTTTTTCAGCATTGAGGTTAGGATAAATAATGAAGGTTACCTTCCGAGTGGATGCGTCACTATTTATCGGTAGTGGCCACGTCATGCGCTGTTTGGTGCTTGCTGATATATTAAAAAACAAAGGTTTTTCTGTATGCTTTGCTTGTCTGCCTCAGCCAGGGGACATGATTACATATATCCGTGATAGAGGCTTTGACGTATTAGAGCTGACTCCCTCTTGTCTACAAATGACTCCCTCCCATAGTGCTGATTATAAAGCTTGGCTTCAACGTAGCGTTGAAGAAGATGCAAATGACTTTCTATCTAAAGTTGATTCTTCCGAGTGGGTGATTGTGGATCACTATGCGCTGGACCATGAATGGGAAAGTATCATTATAGGTAAGCTGTCATGCGCTATTTTATCGATTGATGACCTTAACCGTGAACACTGTAGTGATATTATTCTCGACCAAAACCTATGGCCGAACATTTCAAAAAGATATTCGGATTGTTCTGCTACCAAGCTCCTTGGTCCTGAATATGCTCTTTTAAGAGAGAGCTTTTCAACATTGCGGGATTCGCCTCGAGATTCAATATCCAATCAACTCTTAGTCTTTTTTGGTGGAACAGATCCTACAAATGAGTGCGAGAAATTTATTCTTGCAGCAAATGAGTTTAAGAGGCTCCCGTTTAATACTATTTTGATCACGGGGAGAATCAACCCTCGTTTTGATGCTTTGATAAAGCTTAATCAAAAGAGCAATGTTTCTATATACAAAAATTTAGAGAGTTTTGATTTATCTTTAAGTAATAGTAAATATGCAATTGGCGCTTCAGGAGTAAGTAACTGGGAGCGTTTTTGTCTCAGGGTTCCAGCCTCGATAGTTTCTGTAGCGGAGAATCAAGTAATACTTTCAAATTACTTGTCAGATTTAGGGTTTGTTGAATACTTAGGTGAAGGTATAACGACGAGTACCGATACTTATGCACTTGAGCTAGCGCGTTTATGTGAAAGGTGGGATGACATCAAACCTTTTAGTGATTTTGAAGTTGATGGCTTCGGTGCGAATAAGGTCGTTCAAACAATGGAGAGCTTTTGTCGTGAAACAAAGAGTGATTAAATTTAGGCAACTTGAAGAAAGTGATTTAGAAGAAATTCTCGCTTGGAGAAACTCTCCAGATGTTAGAAAAAATATGTACACCTCTCATGAAATCACTATGGACGAGCACAAGTCATGGTTTTCTAGCATGTGTAAGGATAGTTCAAAAGAATATTTTCTAGCAGAGTTAAATGGAGAGCCAGCAGGTGTTGTTGGATTTACTGATATAAATAGAATTCCTGGAATTGCTTCGTGGGCATTCTATGCCTCGCCTAATGCGGTAAGGGGTACAGGATCTTTGATGGAATATCGAGCGCTAGAGCATGCATTTACTGAATTAGATTTGCACAAATTACGCTGTGAGGTTTTAGGTTTTAATCAACCGGTGGTGAAGTTACATTCCAAATTTGGCTTTAAAGTTGAAGGTACTCATCGAGATGCTTTCTTCAATGGGACTGAATATCACGATGTAGTACATTTGGGTATCTTTTCACATGAGTGGAAAGGTATTAGAAACCTTATGAAAGATAAATTGAGAGTATACGAAGAGAATGAATAAAAACATATACATCGATAATCGAGAAATTGGTCCTAATTGTCCTCCATATATTATTGCTGAACTTTCTGCTAACCATAATGGTGATATAAACCGTGCCTTTCAGATTATGGAAGAAGCAAAAAAAGCAGGTGCTGATGCGATTAAACTTCAAACCTATACCCATGAAACAATCACTATGGATAGTGACTCGGAAGAGTTTCAAATTCATGGCGGCTTATGGGATGGCCAAACTCTGTATGAGTTGTATAAAGAAGCGCATATGCCTTGGGAATGGCATAAACCTTTGTTTGAAAAAGCAAAAGAGTTAGGTATTACAATCTTTAGCTCACCTTTTGACTTTACAGCTGTAGACCTATTAGAAGAACTTGATGCACCTGCTTACAAAATTGCGTCTTTCGAAGTGGTTGATTTACCCTTGATTAAGCGTGTTGCTCAAACGGGTAAGCCGATGATCATTTCGACGGGGATGGCTAATGAGGAAGAAATTGCAGACGCAGTAAAAACAGCAAGAGACAATGGGTGTACTGAATTAGTTGTACTGCACTGTGTAAGTGGGTATCCAGCACCAGCTGAACAATACAATTTAAAAACTATTGCCGATATAGCACAACGATTCGAAGTATTGTCAGGCCTTTCTGATCACACTATCGACAATGCTACCGCAGTTGCTTCGGTTACTCTAGGTGCATGTTTGATTGAAAAACATGTCACAATGGATCGTAACGGGGGCGGTGCCGATGATAGTTTTTCTCTTGAGCCTCATGAGTTAGCGGCATTATGTAAAGATGCGAAAACAGCTTGGCAAGCTATGGGGAAAGTCAATTACGAGCGAACAGATGCGGAAAAGGGAAATGTTAAGTTTCGTCGCTCTTTATATGTGGTAAAAGACATAGCGGAAGGTGAATTGCTGACCCCCGAAAACATTCGGAGTATTAGGCCTGGTTTTGGCTTGCCACCAAAATACTATGAAGAGGTTCTAGGGAAAAAAGCTCTAACTAAGATAAATTCAGGAACTCCTTTATCCTTGAATTTATTTATATAGTCAGTTATTTGACATTAGATAGCTGTAGAGATATTAAATCTTGGAGGCTATCTTGTTTTTTTTCTAATTCAATTAATATATTTTCTAAGTCATGAACTTTGCTATCTGGGATTAATTTATATATTTCACAATATTCCTCGATCCCCATTCCGGCTGAAGAGTTAATTGATATTATGTTAACCTTATCTTTGCTAGACAGTAGATAAATCTCCAAAGGTAGCTTATTAGATAAAAATCTCACTCCTTTTTCTTTGAAAGATAAATAATCTGAATTACTTTCCTTTGGGTGCAACTTCAAAATTGGGGTGAAACCTTTACGTTTACTCTCTAATATTAATTCACTATAGATGTCATAAAAGAAATTATTGTCTTTAAGCTTACCTTTTAATTTGTTAAATATGGGTTGTGTGGCGATGATTAATGTATTATTGTCGAAATTACTAGTATTATCAAACTTAAAGCATTGTTGGATCTTTGATATTTTTGCTTTATCTTTTGATAAAACAAGTCTTCTTCCTTTGTGTTGTACTGATTTTGGTAACTTTTCTGGGTGTATTACATAAATGTGGTCACATTGCTTTCTTTCACCAAATACGTAATGCTTAGGCGGTTGATTTGATAGCAAACGAAGTAATTGCTTGGGCTTGTCATCAATCTGGTGCTTAACGTAATTACCCATTCCATCTTCTATCATTGAGTAAGACTTAACTAGAAGGCGAAATAACCTAGACATCTTATTGTTATCATTGAATAAAAATAATTTACTTATCCCACCCTTTAGGTCTACGTTGTTATTGCTTTCATATATTGATGCTACCAAGATTTTTTTAAATTTATCAGGTATTGGCCAACCTCGAAGAGAACAAAATAAAATATACTTCCCAATGTATCCTATTTTTTTTATATCACTAACTAACGATTCCCTATTCATCAGCACCAATTCTATTTTGGGAGGGAGTTGTGTTGTGTCTATGTCTTTAGGGTTTATGTTTTGGTAATCATAGAAATAAATTATGGTCGACGGATTCATCTCATCTTGTGCTTTATACAAACTAAGTAGTAAGTGCCTTACCGTAGAGCAGATATAAATATCTTTATGTGTTGAGTTCATGATTTATTTCTACTCAGTTTGAATTTTATATTATGTAGGTGGCGTTGAATGGTTTCGTTTAAATTGAACCATTCACGCTTACATTTCTTGAATAAACTTCTGGTGCTGGTGCGCTTTTCATATCCGATATCAGAATCAAACTTTGGGTCATTCGTTAAGCAGGGTACCGCAGTGCCGTAGCACTCGACTTCGTTTTGCCAGAACCGATCCATATAAATATCGACGGCCATATACCATTCATTTGAATTGTTAAGTAGTTTTTTTGCGCCTGAGGGCGTTAGAAAATAGCCTGTTGCACTCATGTGACCTTTAGTGAATTTATGTATTTTTGTCGAACTACACTCAAAGATAGAATAAGAACTAAACTTTCGACGTTTGTTTTTAAATAACCGAATACATTCTATATGGTTAGGTAGCTCTGCGGTGTCCTGTATAAAATTAAGAAATGCTTTTTTAAACAAAAGAGCATCATCTTCTATTACGATTATGGGTTGATTGAGTTCAACACACTTCTGCCATAATAAGTAATGGCTCGCGTAGCACCCTAGTTGACCTGCGCTTAATGTTTTTGCCCTGTATGTTTGGCTTAAATCATCATTATAACGCTTAAGTAGCGGATGAGGAGGTGATGTTCTGCCATCCACGGCAGAAAATAGCTCAAAAGGAAGAGATAGTTCGCCCAATTGACGGCTAATATTTTCTTTTCTTTCTGCGGAAGATTCTAGATTTATGACGAAAATTTCTATCATGATGTTTGCTCAGTACAATGTGGATATAATATTAGTAAAAATACTATTAATGTTTGAGGGTGATTGAATGGAACGTCAGTGAGTGAAGCTATAAAATAAAGAGAAATTACACCATAAATTAATGGCTTATCGCAGGGTTGGTGTTTTTTTTGTTCAAATGCAGGGTAAATTAAAATTAAAATCAATAGTACTAAGCCAATTAAACCTGACTTGACTTGTTTATCTAAAAATTGATTGTGGTAATGGGTTGGGTTGAATTCATATAATGATTTTGATATTTCTCCATTCATTCTCAATTTTCTTAATTTATCTCTGTGGCTATCCCCGCTACCAATAAACATACTATCAATAATTAATTTAGGTACGGCTTCCCACATTTGAAGTCTCAACCCTATAGATGTGTATTTTTGACCTGATTCAATTCTTTTTATTTCAAGCCTTGTCTGATCTATTTTAACTTTAATTTCTTTTTGAAATATAAAATACCCACAAGAAGAAGCTAGAGCAATAACTGATAGGAATATAACTATTCCTTTTTTAGTTGTTGGGTTTCTTTTTATGTATGTGATAGAAACAACAAACAATGAAATAAGTAAAGCTAACCATACTCCTCTTGATTGTCCTATCATTATTGTAAAAGAAGCTAGGATTAGGCATATTGAGAGCAAATACTTATTAATCTTGAACGATGTTGTTAACAGCATTGAATAACACATTACTGCAATTGCGGCACAGATTGTTGAGTATGGGATTGGATTCATGTATCCAACCCATCTTACTTCACCTAAATATAGATTATGGTAAGCACTACTTATGGATAGAAGAATACAGCTTGACAGCAGGGTGAAGATTACTATGCGGCGGCTTAATCTTTTTAAAGGGAATGTGGCTAAATATATCGAAATAGCAATTAGAGCTCTCATTTCTCTTGAGCTTGAGCCGTGGTAATAATAACTAAAAATACTATATATTGTTGCTATTATTATGATAATTAAATAAGGGGAAAGTAATCTGTTCTTTATGTCTATATTGTTTACTTTAGCATAAAGTAAGTTTGCCAGTGTTCCAATGATTAAAAACACTGCCATTTTTTTATCACCACTAGGAATAATTAGCATACCTGAAAATGCGAATAGGTAAGGTGTTATAATTAGTAACTTAAGGGCGTTATTATAAATCTTCATATTATTATGTGTACGGGTTAATATCATTATCCGGACGAGTCTTAAGCAGTCTTAAGATCCACATATATTGCTCAGGCTTTTTGCTTACGTAGTCTTCAATACATTGATTCATCATACGCGCGTCCTCCTCTTCGCCTCCTGTTGGGAATGGTAGAGCAGGGTAGAAGTCCAAGGTGTATTGGCCTGTACTGCTATCGTATTGAGCAAACAAGGGCACAATTTTAGCTTTACTCAGTTTTGATAGGCGACCAAGGCCTGAGATAGTTGCTTTTTGAGTCGCGAAAAAGTCAACGAAGACACTGTGCTCACGGCCAAGATCTTCATCAGGGAGGTAGTAACCCAGGTACCCATCACGTACCGACTTGATGAAAGGTTTTATACCACCACTGCGATCATAAACACGACCGCCGTATTGCACGCGTTGTCGGTGCATTAGCCAGTCACTGAGTTTGTTTTTTTGTGCTTTCGCCATCGCAGATACAGGTAAATTGCGTGAAGCTAATAATACCGCTGGGATATCGATAGCCCATGTGTGTGGCACCAGCAAGATCACATTCTCGCCACTGTCTGTAATATCGGTTAGATTGCTCAGGCCGTTTATCGAAGTATTATTCTCTAGCCAAGTTTTACTCTTGAGTGTCAGTGAAGCAAATCCCATCAAAAATGAGATGGAAGTAACGTATGACTGATAGAGAGTTTCTTCGCGCTCTTCGATAGATTGCTCAGGGAAACACATCTCAAGATTCACTCGAGCCCGGCGGTTAGCCTTATTCTTAATTTTTACAGCTTGCTTAGCCATAAACTTAGCTAATGCTAAACGAATGCTATTAGGTAAGAAGCAGACTAAAGACGATAACAAAACAGCAATCCAAGTTCCCCAGTATTTAGGTGCTAGAAAACCCCATTCAAACTCAGGATTGTAAGCTTTTGGATCAAAATCATTGCGTTGTGTGGTCATTCATTCACTACATTATTTAAATCAGAGAGTTAACTTAATATCGGTCACTCTGGGAATGATTATATTCGTTAGACATTCCCAATAATACACGCTAAAAGTAGGGTGTATTATTGGTCCTAATCTGAAATATACCGTTAAGCGTTTACGATCTTCATGTACTCAGCAACGCCATCGGCTACTGCTTTAAACTCGATATCGCAACCTGTACCGCGAAGCTTCGTTAGGTCTGCTTGAGTGAATTCTTGGTAAGCACCTTTTAAATGCTCAGGGAAAGGAATCGTTTCGATTTCGCCTTTACCATGGTGCTTGATAACTGCCTTGGCGACTTCTTCAAACGACTCAGCATTGCCAGTACCTAGATTAAAGAGGCCAGATACCCCATTTTCTAAGAACCACAAGTTTACAGCCGCAACATCACCTACATACACAAAATCACGCTTAAAGGTTTCGCTACCTGCGAACAATTTCGGGTTTTCACCGGAATTCATTTGGTTGTTTAGGTGGAAAGCGACAGAGGCCATGCTGCCTTTGTGTTGCTCGCGTGGACCATAAACATTGAAGTAACGAAACCCTACGATTTGCGAAAGCTTTTCGTTGTGTGCTGCTGCATCCGCGGTTAAGCGGCGAACGTAGTTATCAAATTGTTGTTTTGAATAGCCGTAGACATTCAATGCACCTTCGTACTCTCGTTCTTCAATGAAAGTGTCGGTTTCACCGTAAGTTGCAGCTGAAGAGGCATACAAGAAAGGAATTTCACGTTCAACACAGTAATGAAGTAGCTCTTTTGAGTATTCATAGTTGTTGAGCATCATGTATTTGCCATCCCACTCAGTGGTAGCAGAGCATGCTCCTTCATGGAAAACAGCTTCAATATGACCAAAATCATCACCGGCCATGACTTGAGTTAGGAAGTCATCACGATCCATGTAATCCGTGATGTCTAGGTCTACAAGGTTCTTAAATTTCTTACCATCTTTTAAGTTGTCGACGACTAGAATATCGTTGTGGCCCGCTTCATTAAGCGCCTTAACAATATTGCTGCCAATCATGCCAGCACCACCCGTTACGATAATCATAATTTCTAACTCTTTTGAATACAAAACTGTCACGAGTATAGCAAGGAATGGATAAAGCGGGCTAGTGGAATAATTCCCCAACCAGAGTATGATACGGCAAGCTAAGTTATAAATTATGTTGAGTTAATTACTCAAAACTATAGGTATTATCATGAAGATTGCAGTAGCCGGTACTGGGTATGTGGGTCTATCAAACGCAATGCTGTTAGCACAACATCATGAAGTAGTCGCGGTAGATATCATCGATGAAAAAGTGACAATGCTGAATAATAAGCAGTCACCGATTGTAGATAATGAGATTGAGCACTTTCTATCAAATAAGGCGCTGAATTTCAGGGCGACAACAGATAAAGTGGCTTACAAAGATGCTGAGTTTGTCATCATTGCTACACCAACCGATTATGATCCAAAAAATAATTACTTTGATACCAGCTCTGTAGAATCGGTCATTAAAGACGTCATGGATATCAATCCAAATGCTGTTATGGTGATCAAATCAACGGTCCCTGTTGGTTATACTGAGCGTGTTAAGCAAGAACTGAACTGTGAAAACGTTATGTTCTCACCTGAGTTTTTACGCGAAGGCAAAGCCCTGTACGATAACCTACACCCATCACGTATTATCGTTGGTGAGTGTTCGGAACGCGCTAAAGTGTTTGCGAACCTTCTGGTTGAAGGGGCAGAGAAAGAGAATATCGATGTTTTGTTTACCAATTCAACAGAAGCTGAAGCGGTAAAACTATTCTCTAATACTTATCTCGCGATGCGTGTTTCTTATTTCAATGAACTTGATTCTTACGCGGAAGCGCATGGTATGGACTCACGTCAGATCATTGAAGGCGTTGGTTTAGATCCTCGAATTGGCAATCACTATAACAACCCTTCGTTTGGTTATGGTGGCTATTGTTTACCGAAAGATACCAAACAGCTGTTAGCGAACTATCAAGATGTACCTAACAATATTGTGGGTGCCATTGTTGATGCTAACCGTACCCGCAAAGATTTTATTGCGGATTCAATCATCAAGCGTTCTCCTAAAGTGGTCGGCATCTATCGCTTGATCATGAAGGCAGGCTCGGACAACTTCCGTGCTTCTTCAATTCAAGGGATCATGAAGCGCTTGAAAGCTAAAGGTATCGAAGTTGTTGTGTTTGAACCGGTATTGAAAGAAGAGCACTTCTTTAACTCGAAAGTCTATTCTGATCTTGCTGAGTTCAAAGCGGTGTCCGATGTGATTGTTTCTAATCGAATGGTAGAAGAGATCGCAGACGTAGCAGACAAGGTTTACACACGAGATCTGTTTGGTAGTGATTGATTTGGTTCTATTTTAGCTAGTGCTAATTAGACCAGATGTTAACAGCTCGATCTATCTGTTTAGTGGCGATATACTGAACCACTAAACGGATAGGGATACTAATAAATAATGAAAACACGTGACAAGATTGTTTACGCTGCTTTAGAGCTTTTTAACGAGCATGGTGAGCGTAGTATTACGACTAATCATATTGCTGACCACATCGAGATCAGCCCTGGTAACCTCTACTACCACTTTCGTAACAAGCAAGAAATTGTCCGTGACATCTTTACTCTTTATTCTGCTGAATTGCTTGAAAGGTTCACACCGATTCAAGGCCAACAAGAAAGCCTGACGTTACTAAAGACTTACTTAGATTCTATCTTCACGTTGATGTGGAAGTACCGATTTTTCTACGCAAACCTCCCTGAAATTTTGTCTCGTGATGAGCAGCTTCACCTCGATTACATGGCTGTGCAAGAAAGGTTGCAAACGAATCTTGTCGATATCATGCGAGCCTTCGTTGAGTTGAACCTGCTCAAAGCAACGGATACGGAAATGAAATCGATGGTCACTTCTCTTCACTTGATCGCATCGGGTTGGTTGGCGTATCAGTCTGCGATGTCTCCAAAAGCCCAAATTACCGAGCAAGTCGTTCATCAAGGAATGCTGCAGATGATAGCGACCGTTAAACCAATTGCGACCGCGCAAGGTTTTGAACAGCTGACATTATTAGAAGATGGTGTAAGGGCGTTGAACTCAAATTAGAAAGATACGAGTAATGAAGATCGGGAAAGAGCAGATTCGAGTAGCGAGATACGAGTAAACGAAAAACAGGGTAGAGCGACGACGAGGCTAGCGTTTTTCATGTCACGTTTTACTCTAACCTTGTATCGGCTTTCATGCTTTTTGTATCTCGGTGACCCGAACCTTGCGTCTGCTCTTAAGCTCTTCGCATCTCGGTTACTCGAATCCCGTATCTGCTCTTTATCGAACCAACCAGCTCTTTGGATTCTGAGCTTGGCTGTTTCTACGAATTTCAAAGTACAATGATGGGCGTGTTTGGCCGCCAGTGTCACCTGCAAGCGCGATGGCTTCACCCGCTTTAACCTTGTCACCTTCTTTCTTCAGTAGTGCTTGGTTAAAGCCATAGAGCGTCATATCACCTTTACCATGGTCGAGAAGAACCACTAAACCATAGCCTCGCAGATACTCGGAAAATACCACCGTACCTGAGTAAACGGATTTTACCTGCTGACCGTACTTGGCGTTGATCACCATGCCTTTCCAGTTAATTTGCCCCGTTTGACGTGAACCGTAGTTATGTAGAACTTTATCTTTGATCGGCCAAGGTAGCTTACCTTTACGTTTTGCTAGGCCATCCATCGGTACTGCATTACGTCGTTCTCGAGCCGCTTTTTCTGCTTTTGCTATTTCAGCTTTCAGGCGAGTTTCATTTCGCTGAAGTTCAGCCAAGTAATTTTTGTCGCCAGAAATATTCTTCTTAATGCTGCCAACGGTTTTCTTACGTTGTGTTTGAGTCTGAGACAACTTGTCACGCTTTGTGGTTTGCTGTTTTAACAATGTTGCAATTTGTTCTTGCTCGAGTTGACGCTGTTTGTGGCTTTCTTCTAATTCGAGTTGCGTCTGTTCAATCGTTTTAATGGTTGCGGAGCGAGCTTTGGCAAGGTGCTGGTAATAATGACTGATGCGATCTTCTTCTACACCGGTGTTGAGAATGTGAGAAGAAGCCTTAGCTCGACTCGTCATGTAGTAAGTCTGAATGAGCTGCTCTAACTTGTCTGTCTGGACTTTTTTCTGTGCAGTGAGCGCTTTAATCTTTGTGTCTAAATTAGCAATATTAGCATTAGCAGTATTGAGCTGCTTTTTACTGTCTAGAATCGCTTTTTCAAGTGAAGCGATGGACAGCTCCTGCTTCTTGAGGTTTGCCTGTAGGCTATCGAGTTTCTTTTGCTGGGAAGAGAGCGCTTTCTGTTGACGAGAGATTTCGCTTGATACGCCTTTCAGTTCACCTTGAGATGCAGCAAATGATGATGAAGACAAAAGAGCAACACCAAGGCTGGCAGATATCAAAAGAACAGTGCTCATTGATTGAACGGGTTTCATCATTATCGTCATTTTGCTCTTATTAATAATCAGCATCTGCTGCGAGTCTTTTCGCATCTCGGCTATCGGCTATTCGTCGGATCCCGAATCTGCTCTTAAATCCCATCACCATGGATGAAGTTCTGAGAGCGGCCGTTAAACCCCTGATCCATGTCTAAAGATGGCTTATCAGTTTTCGGCTTTCCAACAATTTTTGCAGGAACACCAGCGACAGTCGTATGAGGCGGAACGGCTTGAAGAACCACAGAGCAAGAACCAATTTTCGCGCCTTCACCCACTTCAATATTGCCAAGTATTTTAGCGCCGGCACCGATCATTACACCTTCTCGGATTTTAGGGTGACGATCGCCACCTTCTTTACCCGTACCACCTAAAGTCACGTCTTGAAGGATAGATACATCATTTTCAACTACGGCTGTTTCACCAATCACGATACCGGTGGCGTGGTCGAGCATGATCGCTTTACCGATACGAGCGGCTGGGTGAATATCCACTTGGCAAGCAACCGAAATTTGGTTCTGTAGGTAAGTAGCAAGTGCAATACGCCCTTGCTTCCATAGCCAGTTAGCCACTCGGTAACCTTGCAAAGCGTGGTAGCCTTTCAGATAAAGCAGAGGCATCGAGTACATCTCGACCGCAGGATCTCGATTTACCGTCGCACAGATATCACAAGCAGCCGCATCAATAATCGATTGATCTTGCTTGAATGCTTGTTCAACCACCTCACGCACCGCCATTGCGGGCATTGAAGCCGTCTTTAGCTTATTGGCTAGGATATAACTTAATGCAGCGCCTAAGCTTTCGTGGTTGATAATGGTGGCATGGTAAAAACTCGCAAGCATAGGTTCTTGCTCTGACTGCTGTCGAGCTTCCTTCACAATGCATTGCCAAACCTTTTGCTGTTCACAGTGTTTCATTTTTCCATCCATCTTATCTATTTCATTCCACGACTTGATGCGCGATATTATCGCTCTGACTTTTTGTCTCGAGCAAGTAGGTCTTGCGCCGCTAAGTGAGCATCTTTCCCTTGATACAGCACTTGGTAAATTTGTTCAACAATTGGCATTTCAACGCCCATACGCTCTGATAGTAACCAAACTTCTTTGGTGTTGCGATACCCTTCGACCACTTGGCCGATTTCTTCTTGCGCCGTGTCTATGTCTTTACCTGAGCCTAAAGCTAACCCAAATCGACGGTTACGCGATTGGTTGTCAGTACATGTCAGTACTAGGTCGCCAAGTCCCGCCATACCCATAAAGGTCTCTGGTTGTGCACCAAGAGCAGCACCCAGTCGGCTCATTTCTGCTAAACCACGGGTAATTAACGCTGTACGCGCATTAGCACCAAACCCAATACCATCCGACATGCCTGCACCAATTGCGATAACGTTTTTAACCGCGCCGCCAAGCTGCATACCAATGAAATCTGAGTTTGCATACACACGGAATGTTTTGCCGCAGTGGATTTTTTCTTGGAGCTCTTCTAGGAAAACTTCATCAGGTGAAGCGACAGAGATAGCCGTTGGCATGCCCATCGCTAACTCTTTGGCGAAGGTCGGTCCTGATAGAACCGCTAACGAGTAACCATCACCCAGCACATCATGCGCGACATCTTTAAGCAGGCGGCCGGTCTCTGGCTCTAAGCCTTTGGTCGCCCAACAGATGCGAGAGTCTGAGGCTAAGTAAGGTTTAACGCTATTAAGCACAACGCCGAATACGTGGCTCGGGACTACAAGTAAAAGGTCTCGGCTTGAAGTCACTGCTTTTTCTAAGTCTGATTCAATGATCAGGCTTTCTGGGAATTCTATATTTGGTAGAAACTCATTATTAGCGCGCTCAGATTCAAGGCGAGCCATATGAGCAGGGTCATGTCCCCAAAGAACAACGTTTGCACCGTTACGCGCTAGAGATATCGCTAAAGAGGTTCCGTAAGAACCTGCACCAATGACAGTCATGGCGATCTCTTTGCCGTAAGCGCTGTCTTTACCGTAAGCGTCTGCCGTATTAGTCGGGCGAGTTGTTTCTGTCATGCTTCCACCTAAAAATAATGAGGGAAATCGAAGAGTTTTGAAAAAGCTATCCACTAAAATAAGAAGAGCTTTCAACTTTAGTACAGTGTAAAGAAAAAATGCACATCGCAGAAGTTGCGATGTGCATTTAAAAGCGAACTAGCGCTTGAATCGTTAGAGTTAAGTTCTACTTTGAGACTTAAGCCTGTTCGCTTTCAGCTTGCTGAGCTTGGTTCTGTAGGTAGTTCATGAACAAAGCATCGAAGTTTACAGGTGCTAGGTTCAGTTGTGGGAACGTGCCTTTAACCACTAGGCTAGAAATTGTTTCACGAGCGTATGGGAACAGGATGTTCGGGCAGAATGCGCCTAGGCAATGAGCCAGTTGACCAGCTTCCATTTCGCTTGCAGAGAAGATACCGCCTTGCTGAACTTCACAAAGGAATGCAGTGTCTTCTGCGTTCTTAACAGTAACAGTTAGACGTAGGATTACTTCGTACACGCCTTCGCCAAGTTCACGGCTTTGAGTGTCTAGGTCCAGTTTTACATCTGGGTTCCACTCTTTTTGAAACATGTCTGGAGAGTTTGGCGCTTCGAAAGAGACGTCTTTTAAGAAGATACGTTGGATTGCGAAGTTTTGTTGTGCGTCTTGTTGTGCTGCTTCAGCCATTTTCTTGTCCTTAAAAATTTATAATTAGGTTTTGTTCGTCATATAAGCCGAACAAAACCTTAAAGTCATATTCGTGTAATCAGATCAGCTTACTTTTTGCCTTGAACTACTTCTTACCTTTAACCAAAGGTAAGTTAGCTTCGCTCCAAGCCACTAAGCCGCTTTTCAGTACGCTTACGTTTTCGAAACCTGCTTTAACCAGCAGATTAGCGCTTTCTTGAGCGGTTTGACCTGTCTTGCATACTACGATGATTGGGTCTGCTTTGTGGCTTTCAAGGCTACCAAAGCTATTTGCTTTGATATCTGACGGCAAAATGTGAACTGCGTCCGTAATATGGCCCTTTTTGAACTCATCCTTAGTACGAATATCAACCACAACACCGTTTTCACGGTTAATCATGTGTGTGGTTTGCGCTGCCGTAATCTCTTTGTAGGCTGCGTTTGATGTTTTGATAACGTTCGCAATGATGGCAACAACCAAGCCGATCCATACGATGGCTAAAATCATATTCTCTTGAACAAATGGAACTAACTCTTGCATATCTTGAACTCTTATTCGTTATTGGGCGAAAAACTATAGGTCAGGAGTATAGCGAGGTTTGGGGTTTTCTGTATAGGCTTTAGCTCTCAGTCTTTATTACGGAATTTATCGTTGATTTGCCTCTTGAGTTACGAAATGAGAGAATAGTTTGATTTGTTGATGGTTACTGACCCATAGTGCGTAGTGTAGTTTCGCTTAATACTAATGGGCGGTAGCGTGCCTGATTAAGGCGCAACCTGTTGGTTTGATGGCCTTATATGATTAGACGTTAAGTGCTAGTTATTGATAATTAGATATAGAGTATGGCAATGAAGATTACCCCTGAAAAAATGACTCACTTAAAGCAATTGGAAGCTGAATCTATCCATATTATGCGAGAAGTGGCTGCTGAGTTTGATAATCCTGTGATGTTGTATTCTGTGGGCAAAGACTCTTCTGTGATGCTTCACCTAGCACAAAAAGCGTTTGCCCCAGGTACACCTCCGTTCCCACTTATGCACGTTGATACCACGTGGAAATTCAAAGAAATGATTGAATTTCGCGATTACATGGCAGAGAAAGTTGGAATGAAGTTGATCGTCCATCAAAACCCTGAAGGTGTGGCTATGAACATTAATCCATTTGTGCATGGTAGCTCTAAACATACTGATATTATGAAAACTCAAGGTCTAAAGCAGGCTCTAGATATGCACGGTTTTGATGCAGCCTTTGGTGGTGCGCGACGTGACGAAGAAAAATCTCGAGCGAAAGAACGAGTCTACTCTTTCCGTGATGAACACCATCGTTGGGACCCAAAAAACCAGCGACCAGAGCTGTGGAATATTTACAATGGTAAGGTTAACCAAGGTGAAAGCATCCGCGTATTCCCATTGTCTAACTGGACAGAGTTAGACATCTGGCAGTATATATACCTAGAAAACATTGAAATCCCGGGTTTATACCTATCTAAGCCTCGCCCTGTGATTGAGCGTGATGGTATGTTGATTATGGTTGATGATGAGCGTATGGAACTTAAAGAAGGTGAAGTGGCAGAGGAAAAAATGGTACGTTTTCGTACCCTTGGCTGTTACCCATTGACAGGTGCAGTTGAATCTGAAGCGACTACTCTCCCTGAAATTATCCAAGAAATGTTACTAACAACCACTTCAGAGCGTCAAGGGCGTGCCATTGACCACGATAGCTCTGGTTCAATGGAGAAGAAAAAACGTGAAGGCTACTTCTAATTGGGTTAGGACTGCTACATCGCTATTTTGAATATTACTTGAGTTATTAAAGTATGATTGTCACCGCATGTGTTCTTGTTGGGTTGATTGCAGCATTAATAAGTAATCGTTTTCGAGCCAGCTACGTGTTTGTTTTTGCTGTGACGGTGCTCTATATGTTCGGGCAAATTTCTCAAAAAGTAATTTTCTCAGCCGCTACAAATAGTTCAGTGATCACCTTGCTGCTTTTACTGCTTTCTTCTCTTGTGCTAGAGAGAACAGTTTTACTCAATTGGGCTGCTAAAACTCTATCTCATAGTGATTACTGGCAATCTTTGCTGCGCTTGGGGGCACTTGGGGCGTTAAGTTCTAGTGTGTTAAACAATACAGCAGTAGTTGCCACCTTAATGGGGAGTGTTCTAAAAAACCCGTTTCACGCTCCCAAAAAACTCCTTATACCCTTGTCATATTTCTCCATTCTTGGGGGAACTTTAACCTTGATAGGAACTGCAACCAACCTTGTGGTCAGCGGTTTACTCGAAGAGCAAGGCTACTCTGGATTGACAATCTTCGCTTTCTTCCCTGTAGGTGTATGTTTGTTACTCGGTTGTGGGTTGATGGTGATGATAGTCTCCCGTTTTCTGCCTGATGAACCTGCGAAGATGGAGTCATCTGGAAACTACTTTTTGGATGCGGAAGTCGAGGAAGGCAGTAAACTCGCGGGCAAAAGCGTATTGGACAACGGTTTACGTTCTCTAGATGGCCTTTTTTTGACCGAGATAATTCGTGATAAACAGCTTATATCTCCCGTATCTCCTAGTGAAAATATATTAGTAGGAGATAAACTTGTATTTAGCGGTGACGTGTCGGAGGTTAAGCAGCTTACTTCTTTTGATGGGTTAAAGCTTTACGTTGAAGAAGAGTTTGAACTTGACAAGAATCTAGTCGAAGTGCTGGTGAGTCCTGAGTCCATCTTGATAGGAAAAACTTTAAAACAAGTTGAGTTTCGATCTCGTTTTGATGCCGCTGTAGTCGCAATAGCACGACAGGGTAAGCGTATCTCTGGCAAGCTCGGGGAATGTATTATCCAGAGTGGTGATAAATTCATTCTTGCTGTCGGAGATGATTTTAAAAAACGACCTAATTTATCGCGAAACTTCTTCTTGTTAAGTGATAAGTCACTAAAAAGTCCTTTATCCAAACCCCAAAACGTATTGGGAATTTTAGGTTTTATCTTTTCTATAGTTTTAGCAGCGTGTACTCGTTTAGAACTGATCGAAACCTTGTCTGGTTTTTTGTTGCTATCTTTGGCTTGCAAAATTATAGATGGTACTCAATTAAGGCGGCGCTTCCCATTTGAATTATTAACGATTCTTGTATCGGCTTTATGTATTGCTAGTGCATTTTCTAGTAGCGGTCTAGCTTTAGCATTAACTCAATCCTTTGAATCGGTTGCAGGGCATTTATCGCCATCTTGGATGTTGGTCGGCGTGTTGGTTCTGACTATTCTATTAACTGAAATTATGACGAATACTGCAGCCGCCGCCATTATGCTACCAATATCATTAGCATTGGCTACGACTTTTAATATTGATTATTTACCGCTAGCTATGGCTGTAGCCTATGGAGCGAGTGCCTCGTTTATAAGTCCATTTGGTTACCAAACAAATCTAATGGTGATGAATGCGGGGGCATATTCCTTTTTAGATTTTGTCAAAGTCGGTTGGGTGGTTACTATTTCATATGTAGTAATCGCCGCAATTGCTATTCCGATGGTCTTCCCATTTTAGTTTTATATGAGTTGCAATAATGAAATCTCCTTACGTAACAAAAGATAATGATTCTGTCAGCGATGATGTTGTCTGGCATGACTCTACGGTGACACACGAGCAGCGCGCTAAACAAAAACAACAGACACCAGTAGTTCTGTGGTTTACAGGGTTAAGCGGATCAGGAAAATCAACAGTTGCTAATGCAGTCGAAAGTAAATTATTAAGTTTAGGTAAGCACAGCTATTTACTTGACGGAGATAACGTACGTCACGGTCTAAATAAAGATCTTAGCTTTAGTGATACAGACCGTATAGAGAATATTCGCCGTATTGGAGAAGTCGCGAAGCTATTTGTGGATTCGGGCACCATAGTATTGACAGCCTTTATTTCTCCTTTCATAGCTGACCGAGAACAAGCCCGAGCGTTACTATCGGCAGGAGAATTCCTAGAGGTGTTTATTGATACACCGTTGTCGGTATGTGAGCAGCGTGACCCTAAAGGGCTCTACCAGAAAGCACGCTCCGGTGAGATTAAAAACTTTACAGGCATTGATTCGAAATATGAAACGCCCCTGAATGCTGAGATTCATATTGAGACAGAGGGTAAATCTATAGAAAAATGTGCTGAAGCCGTTATTAATCGATTAGCGAAGTTAGGATATATTTAATTATGCATTACGATGTATTCAATGGCGATGCTGATGGGATTATTGCCCTACTTCAATTACGTAAGGCGGAGCCTAAATACTCAAAACTCATAACCGGTGTGAAACGTGATATTAAGCTTTTACAAAATGTAGCGAAAGAAAGTGATGTCAGTGGTTGTACTATTTTGGATATATCGATGGAGAAGAACATTGATGCACTCTACAACCTAATTGAAAGAGACATCCCTCTTTTCTATTGTGACCATCATCGTACGGGAGAAGTCCCCCAAGCAGATAACTTTACGGCCCTCATTAACCTAGATGCAAATACCTGCACAAGCCTGTTGATTAATCAGCATCTGGCTGGGCGATATGCTGATTGGGCCATAGTTGGCGCTTACGGTGACAACATGTTCACCAATGCTGAGCAATTAGCTGAGGTTAGCGGATTAAATCTGGATGAAAGAGCATTTCTAAAAGAGTTGGGTACTTTAATTAACTATAACGGTTATGGAGCATCAATTGACGATTTGCATATCGCTCCAAGTGAATTATTTCAACAACTGATGCAGTATTCATCACCTTTTGAGCTCAAAAGAGATAAAAGGTCTCCTTACTACGTGTTAAAGAAAGGGTATGAAGCCGACAATCAACACGTTGACTCGATAGCGCCAATCGATACTTCTGACGTATCAACGATCTACGAGCTACCTTGCGAGCCATGGGCAAGGCGTATAAGCGGTGTATTTGGTAATGCATTAGCTAACCAAGCACCAGATAAAGCACATGCGGTTCTAACGTTAAATCAAAATCAGCGGGATTATACCGTGAGTGTGCGTGCCCCGTTAAATAACCGTTCAGGTGCTGATGAAGTGTGCTGTCAATTTAAAACTGGGGGCGGTCGAAAAGCAGCTGCGGGTATTAACGTTCTGCCCATCGACAAAACTGAAGAGTTCATCCAAGTATTAAATCACTTTTATAAATAAACAAAATTAGTTCGGTTTGAATAGTTGAACATTCAAGCTGGGAAATTAAGGAAAAACCATGTCACATAGTTCAGATCTGATTGCGCAAGATATCGAAGCATATTTAAAAGTACACGAAAATAAAGATTTATTGCGTTTTTTAACCTGCGGTAACGTAGATGATGGGAAGTCGACCTTGATTGGTCGTTTACTGTTTGATAGTAAATTGATTTACGAAGATCAGATGGCAGCGATTGAGAAAGACTCTCAGAAATTCAATACGACAGATGAATCGTTTGACTTAGCATTGTTAGTTGACGGTTTGCAATCTGAACGTGAGCAAGGCATCACCATCGATGTGGCGTATCGTTATTTTTCGACAGACAAGCGAAAATTTATCATTGCAGATACTCCTGGGCATGAGCAATACACACGTAACATGGTTACTGGTGCATCAACGTGCGATTTAGCAATTGTAATGGTTGATGCTCGTTACGGTATTCAAACCCAGACGCGACGCCACAGTTACATCTGCTCGCTACTAGGTATCAAGCACATTATTGTGGCTATCAATAAAATGGACTTAATGGAATACAGTCAAGATGTATATCAACAGATTAAAGCGGATTATCGTGATATGGCGAAGGATTTCGACATAAATGATATTCGCTTTGTGCCAATTTCAGCCCTGAAAGGCGATAATGTTGTAACACCCAGCGAAAAGATGGATTGGTACCCAGGAGCTACATTGATGAAATTGCTTGAGACGGTGAAAGTTGATCAAGACAAAAATTTAGATTGTATGCGTTTCCCTGTCCAGTACGTGAATCGTCCTAATCTCGACTTTCGTGGTTTCTGCGGTACATTAGCTTCAGGCTTAGTTTGTGTGGGTGATGAAATCACAGCATTACCTTCAGGAAAATCGTCAAAAGTTAAATCTATTTTTACTTATGATGGGGAGCTTACGTCAGCACAACCAGGCCAGGCGATTACGATTACCTTGGAGGATGAAATCGATGTATCTCGTGGAGATATGTTGGTCCATAAAGGTTTCGAGCCTAAGCTTACGAACAAAGTTGACGCACACATTGTGTGGATGGATGAAGATCCACTTCGTTGCCAAAAAGACTACGTGTTCAAATTCGCGACGAAATCTTGTACTGGTAAAGTATCTAACATCCAACATAAGGTGGATGTAAATAAGCTTAAGCAGCATGCAGAGAATGCAACAACTGTTGATCTCAATGAAATAGCGTTAACTACTATAGCTTTAACCGACCAAGTAGCCGTTGACCGTTACAATGAATTACCACAAACAGGCTCTTTTGTGGTGATTGATCGAAATACAAATGTAACAGTTGGTGCTGGTGTAGTAAGTGCAATTTCTGATAAAGAAAATAGTCAACAAGGTCGTGTTTATACTGAATCAGAAAAATCACTTAATGTGCTGATTCGAGAACAATTTCCTGAATGGGGTTGTAAAGCTATTTAACTTTAATTAAGGACTAGAGTAGAATATATAAAGCTCTACTCTTATTAATTTATGCACACTATTAATATTAAAAGAACTTTAGAGTTAATCTGGGTCAAGGCAAGCTTCAATCTACGCTCTGAAGCTTCGGTAAACTACCTGAGTTATGCGTGGTGGATTATTGAGCCGCTACTTCATATGGTTGTTTATTATGTGGTATTCTCCTTTTTACTAGCTAGGGGAGGGGATAACTATGTTGCTTTTTTACTTACAGGGCTTATTCCATGGTTATGGTTCTCCAAAACAATTAACCACACAATGGGAAGTATCTTAGGCGGCAAGCAATTAATGAATCAATTGTTTATCCCCAAGCTATTTTTTCCCCTGACGTATGTTGTGCAAAATGCGGTAAAGCAAAGCATTGTATTTTTGTTGTTGATTATATTCTTGTGGGTATATGGTGTATCGCCAAATATGAGTTGGTTTTATGTATTTCCAATAATATTTGTGCAATTGTTCTTTATTATTGGTTGCTCGCTAATGGCTGCTTTAGCTGTACCATTTGTTCGTGATATGTCTTTTGTTATTCCAACTGTTTTACAATTCCTAATGTTCTGTTCTGGGATCTTTTTTAGCCACCATGATATACCCGAATCAGCGCAAAGTGTTTTTTTCTTGAATCCAATGGCGGTAATTCTAGCTGCATTTCGTGATGTTTTAGTTGATGGTATTGCACCTAACTGGGGCTTATTAGGGTATGTATCTTTATTGAGTCTTGTTCTGATTGCGTTTTTCTGTTGGCTGTATAATAAATTGGAGTATGTGCTTCCTAGGGTGGTATTAGAATAATGATAAAGAAGAAGCAACAAGAAAAAGCTATTGAATTAAAAAATGTTGCTATTACTTATAAAGAACGTAAGTCGTTTTTCAAATCGACAGAGTATCAAGCACTAAAAGATGTTAGCTTTGATGTTTATAAGGGAGAAGTACTCGGCGTAATTGGTCGTAATGGAGCTGGGAAATCAACATTATTCCGAATATTAGCAGGAATCATCAAGCCTGATGCCGGCAAGTGTATCCATCATGTTAACAGCGTATCATTGATGGCATTAGCTGCAGGCTTTGACCCTAATTTATCGGGCCTCCAAAATACAATTATTAGCGGTATGTTGATGGGGTATAGAAAATTTGAAATTTTGAGAAAATTGGAAGAAATTAAAAATTTTTCTGAATTACAAGGATTTTTTGAAAAACCAACAAAATCGTACTCTTCTGGAATGCGGGCTCGATTAGCCTTTTCTATTGCGATGTACGTATCTCCGGACGTGTTACTTATTGATGAAGTTTTAGGGGTGGGTGATGCAAACTTTAAGAAAAAAGCTGAAGATGCATTATTTGAAAAACTATCGACTAATATCACCGTAATCATAGTATCTCACTCAGAATTTCAAATAAAACGGCTAGCAAATCGTGTTGTATGGATTGAAGATGGTGTTGTACTTAGGGATGGGCCTGCTGATGAAGTGTTTGTCGAATATAACTTACAACCTGTTTTGAAAAAACTAGGAGTTAAGGTTGACTACTTTAAAATAAATAATAATTTTTTGTTTCAGTTGGAGTCTTTAGTAGCTAATCTAGAACGATTAAATGTAGACTGTATTATAGTGGATAAATTAGATCGAAATATAAACAGTGTTTTCTATAAGACTAAGCATGAACACTATCAAATTCAAGGTCCTTATCCGACACCTGGAATAGGAAATATTCACTCTGGTATTAAGCAAGCAATGACTGCTAGATATAAAAACCTGTGCTTTTATACTGGAGTTGGCTTTGAGTTATATACTACTTTAAATAATAAGAGGCTAAAAATTTTAGAAGCTAAATTTTCTGAAATATAATGAAATATGATTGATCTAACAAACGAAAATACAACATACAAAGATATTAGCCAACATCTTAAAGATAATTTTACTAAAGGCTTTGATATATTTGATAGTGCTCAAGTGTCATTACAATTAGCATCAATGGTTAATTATAAACCTATTTTATTCCCGTTGATTGAATCTGTTGTAAAACAAGGAGTAGCAGAAATCGGAGGTTATAAAGGTAACCACTTAAAGGAACTAAACGTACTTTCCAAAAGAAAAGGTTTTACCCTTCATTCAGTCGATCCTGCAAATAAAATTCTACCTGAAGACCATTTAAGCTACTTTTCTGAAGTCGAGTTTTTTGACCAGAAGTCATCTGATTACTTCTGTACAAAAAAATCACAAGAATGCGATATATTCATAATTGATGGTGACCATAACTTTGAAACAGTGTCTTTAGAGTTAGAGAACGTTTTAACACGTGATAACGTTCAACTTGTTGTATTACATGATACTTCATGGCCATGTGGATATATTGATACATTTTATGACAAGGAAAGTATGGTAAAGAGGAAAGTAGCTAACGCTGGTTATATGAACCTGCAAAAGGATAGCAGTGATTTATCGTTACCTTTCAACTTTGACATTGACTTCGATGAGGTTGCAGAAAGTAAAAATGATGGCTTAGAAAGCAATAGTGGAGTTACTACTGCGATTGAAAAGTCACTATCGAAGTATTCTGATTGGGGAACTATTAAAATATCATCCATATATGGGTTGACTATTTTATATCGTGACAGTTTACGGAGCAATACTGATTTTATTTCAAAAATAGAACATATAGAGTACGTAAAGCCTTTCTTGGATATATTAGAGTTAAATCGAATTATGCTACTTAGTCAAATGTATAAACAAGGGCTAACATGGAATGATGACCAGTGTGAAATTGAAAGGTTGAAACGTATTATAGAACAAAAAAATCAGATAAAAAATAGCGAAAAATAAAGTTTAATTATCAAGATAATATTAAGGTTTGGAGCCTAATCATGAAAAAAGTAGCAATAATTACAAGAACAAAAAATAGAGCAATTTTATTACCGAGAGTGCTTGAATCACTAACCTCTCAGACATATAAAGATTTTTTGTGGGTAATTGTTAATGATGCAGGTGTTCAAGAGCCTGTAGACGATATTGCTGATTTGGCAAGACTGAAAGGTATCGATGTGAAAGTTATCCATCGTGAGGAGTCTGTAGGAATGGAGGCTGCATCTAATGACGGTATATTACAATCAGAAAGTGAATATATCTTAATACACGATGATGATGATAGCCTTTACCCTATGTTTCTTGAGAAGACGGTTAAACACCTTGATGGTAAATCAGATCAAATGGGAGTCGTTGTGCAATCGACAATGGTTATGGAAAAAATCACAGAAAAAGGTGTAGATATATTATACCAACGTCCATATAACTCTTGGCTTACAGCTGTTTTTCTATCAGATTTAATTATTCAAAACCAGTTTCCACCTATTTCATTTCTTTTTAAACGAGAGGCATATGATTCTGTTGGTGGATTTGATGAAACACTCCCTGTATTAGGTGATTGGGACTTTCACCTTAAGTGTGTTTTAAAAAGTGATATTGGTGTGTTACCTCAAGAATTAGCATATTACCATCACAGGGAATGCTCCCCTGATTCGTCATACTCGAACTCTATAATTGGTTCAGTTGATAAGCATGCATTTTATGAATGTGTTATTAGAAACAAACATTTAAGAAACGATTTAGAAAATAATACAGTTGGAATAGGTTTTTTATTAACATCAGGAAGGCATATGAATATGATATCTCATAGGCTTTCTCCACTAGAGAGAATGTTAAATATACTTAAAAAGCTGGCAAGAAAAACTCGATTGGACCGATTTCTATGATAGATGTTTATAAAAATTTCTATATTAAAAAGGATATTTCAGTCTATTCGGTCGATATTTTTGACACGATACTCTTTCGAAACTACAGATGCGAGTATTATCGGTTTAGAAAATGGGCAGAATTGATGAAAAGTGAACTGAGTTTAAACAACTCAGTAGATTCTGTGTTTCTTGCTAGGGTTGAAGCATCGAGAATTGCATATTATACGTTTGGTAAGAAGTCTTCAAGAGAGCCTTCGATCGAATATATACATAGACTTACATTTGAAATATTAAGTATGGAGTGGACTGAGCCGTTGCTTCAAAAAGCGCTTGAAATAGAACTACGCTATGAGAAGACAACTTTAACACCAAATATCAAGCTGATTGATTTCCTCAAGCTAAAAAAGAAAGAAGGCAAAACTATTATTGGGATCTCAGACATGTATTTATCATCAAACAGTATCTCTGAATTAGTTTTTGAAAATGGTGAGTCATTAATCTTTGATGAATTGTACTCTAGTGCTGACGTTGGCGAAAGCAAACGTGAAGGTGCTCTTTATGATGTTGTCGTTAAAGATATGGGAGTTGATAAAAGGAATCTACTGCACTGTGGTGATAGTTATCACTCTGATTTCCTGATGGCAAAAAAACATGGGATCACCTCATTTCATACTCCAAGAAACCGAATTTGGGAAATTAAAACTAAATACAGTCATTTTAGAATGCTAAAACAAATGGGCGTTGCATGATAAATTTATATGTAAAACTTTTTGATTCATATTGCACGCTTCTTAATGCAACATTAAAATCTAAAGGTGTAACAAAAAAACTCTTTTTGGCTAGAGGTGGATTAAGACTGAGGAAGTTATTTGAAAAAAAATTCCCATTGGAAAAGAAGAGCAATTTTGACTTCTATACTAGTAGACTGGCCGTTATAAAGGCAGCGACTTACATTGCACCTGATATTACTGCTTTAGATATAGCTAAAGAATATAACAATTTAACTATGTCTGAAATGTTAGATTGCTTCTTGGGGGGGGATGATTATAACGAATATATAAAAACAATTACAGATGAAGAATATTTAGCTTTATCGGAAAAGGTTAGTATTGAAAGAATTAATGCTATATTCGGCTTTCAAGGTAGTTCTTTCTTAAGGAGTATTGTCGAAAACCAATATCATCTAATACAAAAATATTGGAAAGATACAGTAGCAATTGAGGATGAAGTAGCATTAGTTGATACGGGTTGGTCTGGAACGATAGTTTTTTATTTAAAGCTCTTGTTTCCAGTTTACAGTATAGATGCATATTTCTTCGGGAAAAGCACATATGGCCTAAAGGCTTTCGAGTACCATAAGAATGTCCATGGGATCATGTTTGATACGAGTAAGCCTATAGCTAATCAAGGTTACTCTTACCTCATTGAAAACCGTCATCTAATTGAAATGATTTGCGAGTTAAATCACCCTAGTACTGAGGGGTACTGTGAAAAAGAAGGGAAAGTAGAACCACTTTGTGGTTTTGCATTACAAGACTGTATATTGGGTACAGAAGACGAAATTTTTCATAAGATTTATGAACGATATGAAGTTGATGCTCTTCCCTTGAATGACGGTTACTTGAGAGCGTTACGCCAATCAATACTTTGGCCTACAAAGAGTGATGTCTCATTTCTCTCAAATGTATCTCGCAGTGCTGATTTTGGTAAAGATATCAAAGTAAATATGCTGCATGACATGAGCTGGTACCCGAGTCAAAAGATCCGAAATATTCGAAATGCACTTTGGTTTCAAGGACAAGTTGTGCAGGAATTTGGTTCATTTGGTAGAATCTTACTTTACCTCAACTATCAAGTATTTCCCTTTATTCCATGGCTCAGAAATTTTGCAAAATAAGTTTATTGAAAGTTATTCAAAAAAATTCCCTGATATACAAAATCCAATCGTCAAGTTTTCATCATATTACTTAGGTTTGGGTGTGCTTAAATTTTGCCTAGATCTGTACTCTTATGCGTATAGAAATGAGATTAGAAAAATATATTTCGTTTCGAGAGAAGGCGTTTTCCTTCAAGGGGTTTTTGAATGTTTTCTAAAATCAAATGAACGCTTGAAAAAAATAGAATGCAAGCCAATATATATTAGTAGGGTATCAAGTGAGAAAAAACTATTTGATTCTTATTTGGCCCAGCACCAATTAAATTCACAATGTCTTTTCGTCGATGTCGGTTGGGGAGGGACGATTGAACGCACAATTAGGAAATTTCAGACTGGTGCGAATTTTTTTTATTTTGGTTGTAGTTCAAGATATCGTGATCTATTTAAAAGGAATACTTCATTTGTTAATTTAAATCACAAAGGGAAAGAAGTTGATATTAAAACTGCTTTGGGTTTTATTGAATATTCATTAACACCTCACGGCGGAAAAACAACACTAGATTATATAATGCACAATAATATTTGTATTCCAATACTTGATGAATCAATAAGTGATGAAAAATCTAGTATACATTATGATATAAATGTTATCTTAGGGGAACTTGTATCTAGTCTAGAACTTTCTGAAATAAAAATTTATGTAGAATCTAATTGGAAAAGTTATTGGGAAGATGTTGTGTTACTAAAATCAATAACTCCGCCCAAAGAACTTGAGAATATCAAATTTGACATGGGTGGATATATGGTTCCTATATTAGTAAACATTAAGAATAGGCCATGTTATTTCTTTTCTATGGCAAAAAAGGGGACTTGGGTCCGTGGATCTTTGAAGGTGTCTAAATTATACTGGCTAAATCCCTTCGTTCAAGTGGCAATTAAGTATTATGAAAAACGTAAATATATATTTTAAGTTTTTTATCGTTGGTTTATATACAACATCGACACGCTTGTTAACAAGTGGCAATAAGTTAGCATTTGTGGTTGTTTATTTGTTTCCTGTTATATATCTTAATCTATATTTTGGTAATAACTTCTTCAGTGGCTTGTATCTTTCTGTTTTGTTAATCGCTGTAACCTATAGTGTTTATGAGATTGGTTATATATATAACGATGCAATCACTATAAAAAAAGAATTGAAACCAACAAAAAGACTATCTAAATTGGAGTTGGAATTTTTTAATAAGTATAAGTTTTTTGTTTTTTCATTAAGGCTATGCTTATTGGTTGCTCTATTATTATTTGTTTTTTTTAATGTCCCCCAAGAGGATTTTGAATTAATAATTTATTTTTCAATGTTGTTACTATTTTTGTTTTTATTATATAATAACATCAGAAGTAGACTTAGCTTATTATTGCACTTTTTCTTGGTGTCACTTAGGTATTTAATACCAATGTCATTGTTTTTAAATGAAGTGGGGAGTGTGGGAGTTTTAATGATATTAGCAATTTACCCAATATTAAATACATTCGAGAGAGCTTCTGAAAGCCGATTTAACATCATAAATAGTCATAGTTTTCTTATTTCTCATCGATATCACCTTAGGTCATTATATTATGGTGTTGGTGTGATCTTATCGATATGTTTTTTTTGGTCTGGAGTTGATATAACCTTACCTTTTCTAGTTGTTTTCTCTTTATTGTTTTTATCGAGAACTGTCGTTATAAAAAAAATATAATATGGTTATGAACTATGAAAAAAACACTGTATATTCATGCTGGCTTTCATAAAACAGGAACAACTTCTATACAGTCGTGGTGCGAACAAAATAGACTGGCTCTTAGATCTAATTCAATAGATTATATAGAGTTAGGCTGTGTTGGTGGTAATCACGCAGCATACGCCCTATGTCTTCAACCAACTCTTGTAGAGCAGTGCAGGAAAAGCGGTTTTTTTATGGGGCTTAAAGACAAAAGTAGATACAACTATCGTAAACATTCAGCTACGATCTTGTATAGTGCACTGAAGGAATACATAGAGTCTAGTGATAATAGTAAATTCATTATTAGCTCTGAGTGTTTTATGGAAGGTATTAATTTTATTGAATTGAATAAACAATTGAGCAATGTTAGTTTTGATATCAAAATTATTATTTACTTAAGACCTCAAAAACAATGGATTGAATCTGTCTACAAATATGTTGTTATGGATAAAGATTTAAGATATTCAGGTGATATTACCCAATTACCACAAACCGAGATGCTAGATTTTTACTCGCAAATCATTAATTTTGAAAGGTTATTTGGAAAAGAAAATATAATATTAAAGAACTATAATAAATCTAAGTTGAATCCTTTCGGGCTAATTGGCGACTTTTTTTCCACTTTCTCTCACTTGGACTTTAACGAATCTACGAAGTATTCACCAACTAACTTTAGAGAAAATGAATCATTTACTAATTTTGAAATTATGATTTTGAACAAAATTTGGAAAATAGAAAGAAAAACGGGTCTTAGATGTTCGTCTTTAGAAAAGTTAATTTATAAGAGAGCCATGGATAAAATAGCTTATAATACTTTAAAATACGATATGTTTTTTTTAAATGATAGTAAATACAGTAATAACAAGCTGTTTGACTATTTCGTCAACTTTGATTCGGAAGGCTTTTAATACCTAAATTTCACACTAAACCGCGAAAATTACAACATGAAAATTATAGTTCACATTGGAGCCCATAAAACTGGTACTTCATATATACAGCAAGTATTATTTCAAAGCTACGACAGCCTATTGTCCAACGGTATTCTTTATCCTAAGTCTATTATATCTGGTAACAATCATGGACTATTTGCTAATTCCTTTAAAAATAAAGATAGTCAACGTTCTTTAAGTATGATTGATTTATTAAATGAGGAAATAGAAAAGCATGACCCACAATTAGTTATAATTAGCTCTGAGTGTTTTGTAGAGCATAAAGATATAGCGATGAGATTTAAAGAAAGGTTAGAGTGTAGATTTTCTGATATAGAGTTTCTATATTATTATCGTGAGCCTGTTAATTGGCTTTCTTCATTATTTAACGAAATTGTCCGAGATCCGTTTAGGCGCTATACCGGAGAAATCGAAGAAAGTCGAGAGTTCGTAGCCCGCTCCTATATTCATACTAATCTAGCAAAACCATGGCTTGATTCGTTTGGGGCCAGATCTTTCTCCTTTTATTCCTACGACGAAGTTATAAAACAAGAAGGACTAATTTCAAGTTTCGAAGGTGTCTTGAAAAAGATCTTACCGAACGCTCAGTTAAATCAAATTGACCAAATCTCTGTTAATAAGGCTTTACTTCCCCCTTATGTGAGAATGTTACAAAAGTTGAATCAGATTCCTTTACATATTGTAGACTATAATTTGCTCGTATCAAGCTTGAATTATTTATCAGACAATGATTCGAAAAGGTATGGTGCATTGATCGATATCGAATCCATATCTAAAATAATAGATAAAAATCATGATAAACACGATAATTCGGAGTTTTACAACTGCGATATTGAGCTAGAGCAACATATTTTTTCTAAGCTACCTTCATCTATTCAGTCTAAAATAATGAATAATATATCTTTGGTCGACTATGAAGTCATGAAAGATGGTTGGTTTTTCCTTAATCATACAGATATTATTGATAGACAGAGCAAAGTTATTGTTCGACAGAAATATGAAATGGAAGTCTTTTATGGCATCAAAGATTCAACTACGAACTTTGATAACTTAATGGCTAGAATAATCGCACAGAGAAATCTCGTACGAGATTATTACTATGGAGAAGTAGGAATAAGAAAATATCTATCAAGGCTTATTCTTAGAGCTTATAATAAAGTTCGGATATATAAATGTCACTTTGTAAAATAATATTATCTATGAGTCATATATTCAATGTCCCAAGATTTTAGTGTACTTGTCTCTCTTTATAATGGGGAGAGAGAAGATTTTTTAGAGGAGGCTCTATCTAGCCTTACATATCAGTCTTTACGTGCTAGCGAAGTAATTATTGTTTTGGATGGTTTTGTTAGGGAGTCACTAATACAAATAATAGATAGCTTCAAACCTTATATTAATATAAAAATTGTACCTCTTGACCAAAATTATGGTTTAGCTAAAGCTTTGAAAGTTGGTTTATTACATTGTAGGTTTGATTTAGTGGCAAGGATGGATACTGATGATATATGCGAACCTAACCGATTTTTTGAGCAGGTTGATTTTCTAATTAAAAATCCAGATATTGATATTCTTGGCAGTAATGCAAAGGTAATTGATGATGAATCTCTTCTTACCGGTGATTTATCAGTGCCTCAATATGATGAAAGGATTAAAGAGATTATTTGGACATGCCCTATAATACATCCATCAGTTATGTTTAGAAAAGGTAAGGTAATAAGTGTTGGGAACTACGATGAAAAACTACCGAAGAGACAAGAAGATTATGAGTTATGGATAAGAGCTTCTGAACAAGGCTTAAACTTTCATAATCTT
The DNA here is from genome assembly GCF_041470825.1 of Vibrio sp. 10N.261.55.A10. Lineage (NCBI taxonomy): Bacteria > Pseudomonadati > Pseudomonadota > Gammaproteobacteria > Vibrionales > Vibrionaceae > Vibrio > Vibrio sp. 10N.261.55.A10. Next base: position 51,867 of record NZ_JBFRNC010000046.1, read on the forward strand.
CAAGAGTGTCTCATTAAATACAGAATTTGTCGTGAAGCAAATAAGAAAAATAATTTTTCAGTTGGTTTTAACCGATTATTAATTGGTTGGCACTCAGCTTGGAATAGTAATTATGGTTTGTTGGCAATTTTAGCAATATGTTATCCTATGTTCCGTGCTCTTATTCCAAGTCGTTTATTTAGAATAACTGGTAGGATATTTAGGCGTTTTGACCCAAGAAATAAACTCTGAAGCTATAAAAATTCTTAAATTTAGGCATGGATTTTAAAGATGTTAATCACAATGTGTTTTTAGTAAGCGAGGATAAATTGAAAATAATAGTGCATATCGGCTGGCCGAGGTCTGGAACTACAGCAATACAATCTTTTTTTTTCCTTAACAGGGATGAACTTATTGAGAGAGGAGTAATCTATCCTGCCACCGGTCTACAAAACTTTGGTCATCATCAATGGGTCATTGATTTATTTTTCGAAAAGTTAGACTGGATATCATCAGACACTTCTTGGGCTCAGATGAAAAGGAACCTGTTAGAAGAGATAGACATATTAAAACCTAAAAGTATTTTTATATCCTCAGAAGCATTTTCGAGTATAGATGACCTAGACCTTTTCTATCAACGTCTAAGTGAGTTAGATTTTGATATTGAGATTCTCGCTGTTGTTAGAGAGCATTTTGATTCTATAAACTCATCATTTATACGACAGTTATCTACAAAGGCTGTACTATTCGAACCTGATAAGTACATTTCGGATACGTTACAGACTGGAAATTTTAACTACAGTGAGCAGATCGAAAAGTGGGAAGCAACTATCAACAAGAAAGTTCACTTGGTGCATTTTGACGATGTAAAGACCGGTGCCATATTTGGTGTAATTGGGCGCTTATTAGATGTAGATTTGACTGACTTGATTGGAAAAAAAGAAGTAGAAAAAAATCAATCACTTCCCCCCTCGGCTCTGAAGTTGCTGCAAGACCTCCCTGTTGATAGACTGCTGGGTCACAAATACGCTAGTATGAGAAGTACCTTGCTCGATTTCTATAAAGAACATAGTGAACAAGAAAAATACACATTATTTAATGATTGTCAAAAAAACAGGATTTTGGAATATTTTGATTTAGATAGAAAGCGCCTTGGTGCATACCATAATACAAATTTCAATACGGAAGTAAAATTCGTATTCAAAGATTTTTATATTAGTGAGCATGAATACAATAGCTTTGTGTTGTACTTATGGAATAGGTTTGGCTTATGGAAAGGAAAATGAACTTGCATTTTAGAGTAAGAATACTTAGTCATATATTTCTAAGTATTCTTTATGTTGTTGGTTTTTTATAATCGATAGCACTGATTGAATGTAAAAGAGATATTATTTTATCTTGTTGATGCTCATGGCAATAAATATCTAGTTTAGATATTGCCTCATCAATTTTTTCTTTTGAAAGGTGCTCTTCTTTAGCTGTCATTATTCTTTTATGTGTAGTACCTTCAATATTCTCACCAATTAGTAGTTCTTCATATAACTTTTCACCGGGTCGAAGGCCCGTGAACCGAATTTCTATATCCCCTTTTTCTTCGTTATCGATATGCTCATGCATGCCCATTAAGTGTATCATTCTTTTTGCTAAATCTATGATTTTTATAGGCTCGCCCATGTCTAATACAAAAACCTGTCCATTCCGGCCCATTGCACTTGCTTGTATAACTAGCTGTGCCGCTTCTGGTATCAACATAAAGAATCTTGTGATTTCTGGGTGAGTTACAGTAACTGGACCGCCAGAGTTGATTTGTTTTTTGAATAGGGGAACAACAGAGCCTGAAGAACCAAGAACATTACCAAAACGTACCATAGTAAAAATAGTGCCATTTTGTTTGTCTGCGAGTGCTTGAAGAACAAGCTCAGCCATGCGTTTACTAGCTCCCATAACATTGGTTGGACGTACAGCTTTGTCTGTAGATATAAGAGTGAAATCTTTCACTCCAGTTTCGATAGCGGCTTGCGCGCATGCCAAGGTACCGAAGACATTGTTGCGGATGCCCTCTACTACGTTATCTTCAACCAAAGGAACATGTTTGTATGCTGCTGCGTGATAGACTGTATCTACACAATGAGCCTTCATCAATTTCTCAAGTCGGTTTTGTCTTTGAACCGAGCCGAGTGCTGCAATGATTAGAGTTGGGCTATTGTTCCGTTTTATGGTGTTAGAGAGCTCTTGTTCAATCATGTATAGATTGTACTCATTAAGCTCAAATAGTACTAAGACCCTTGGTTTTTGTACAAGAATTTGTCGACAGAGCTCCGAACCAATTGAGCCACCGGCACCGGTGACCATTACACTCTTTGCTGTGATGTTTTTTGAGAGTAGGGCTTTGTCTGGATCGACTGGTGCTCTGCCGAGTAGATCGGCAATGTCTAAGTCTTTAATCTCAGTTGCGGTAGCTTTACCTGCAGCGATATCTTCTACTGATGGTACTGACTGAACTGCAATAGGCCAGTTGGATAACTTTTCTACGAGCCTGAGTCTTTCGCCTTTATTAATATTATTAATTGCTAGCAACAGTTTTACTGGTTGATAAAGAGATTGAAGATGTTCAAATTCATTTGGATGATGAACTTTTAACCCAAATAAAATGTTACCTTTTTTACTTGGGTCATCATCGAGTAGAATAACGGGATTGTATTCATCACCGTGTATCAAAGCGTATACAAGTTCACGACCAGTAGCTCCTGCACCATAGATAAATACGTTTGGTTTTTTACGCTTTACCATATGGTCATAGACTGAACGGATTATAATTCTTGGTCCACCCAAAGTAAGTATCGCTAGCCCAGCATAGATAAACGGAACACTTCTAGGGATAAAGGTATGAAAAAAGAATCCGCACATAACTAAGGTTAGAGATGAGATAAACACGGCAAGAAATATGTTCCCGACAGCAGGAAACATCATGTAGCGTAGTACTGCTCGGTACATCCCCAATTTTGCGAAGGTGTATACCGTAACTGAAACTGTCAGTAGTAATGTTACCCACTCGTCTATACCTAGCTCAAATGTGTATGTGCCTAACCTTAAAGCGATTGCTAAATAGATTGATATCGCTATTGCGAATACGTCGTAACCAATACTGATTAAGCGTTTGTTTTTCCGCTTGGTGTTGAGAATTGCGCGTATTGGCGTAATCATTATATTCCTTGGTGATTTCTAATCAGACTAGTAAGTTGTAGTTGAGTCATATCATAACTAGAATATTTTAATGTTCTTGGGTGCGGTAAGCTAGTTGTAATTGATTGATATGTGGTACTCAGTAGTTTTACTGTTAATGTTGTTTGTTATTTATACAGGTGAGGTTGTTATTTCGTGAAGGTATTAGTCACTGGGAGTACGGGCTTTGTTGGTTCTCGAGTTGTTGAATTGTCAGAAGAACGTGAGTGGGAAGTCTTGCCTGTAGTACGAAAAGCGAGTCAAATACAGCCAAATAGCTTTGTTGTACCTTCTATCGACTCCACTACAGATTGGTCTGGTGCTTTTGACTGTGTGGATTGCGTGGTTCATTGTGCTGCTCGAGTGCATCAAATGAATGAAACCGTACAAGAGGCTAAAGAAGCGTACCATGAGGTTAATACTCTAGGCACGCTGAACTTGGCTCGTCAAGCTGCTACTAATGGTGTGACACGTTTTGTTTTTATCAGTTCGATTAAAGTCAACGGTGAACAGACTGAGGTTGGGGAATCATTTAAACCGAACTTAACCAATGTCCCCGTCGACCCCTACGGCTTGAGTAAATATGAGGCAGAGGTTGGATTGAGAAAAATCGCAGAAGAAACGGGTTTAGAAGTCGTAATCATTCGGCCTCCCTTGGTTTATGGCCCAGGAGTAAAAGCAAATTTTTCCGCTATGATGTTTTTAGTTGATAAGGGGGTACCATTACCATTGGGGGCAGTTCATAATCAACGAAGTTTAGTGTACCTGGATAACTTAGTTGATCTCATACTCCTGTGTTGTCGACACGATGAAGCTGCCAACGAGACGTTTTTGGTCTCTGATGATTTTGATGTCTCTACAACCCAGTTGTTAAAATCTATCTCAAGTGTTTTGGGGAAAACGCCTCGTCTATTACCTGTTCCTATGACGTGGTTGAAACTACTCTCAAATTTGGTTATGAAGCCGCAGATATCAGATAAATTGTGTGGTAATCTGCAGGTAAATATCATTGATACTAGAGTTATTTTAAATTGGGCACCGAAGGTTTCTTTCGAAGATGCTATCCAGCGTACAGTTGACGCTCATTTAGACTCTAAAGTCAATTAATCATTAGGTTACAATTTTGATCCGTTTTTTTGATTTATTCCTCGCACTTTTCGGCCTGCTTTTTCTTTGGCCCATACTTTTGTGCATCTGTATATTGGGGTACTTAGACACTAAATCTCCCATCTTTAAACAGACACGAGTTGGCCGTAATCAACAAGCTTTCACCCTACTAAAGTTTAGAACTATGTCTACGGATACTAAATCTGTTGCGACTCACTTAGTCGGTCTTGACTCAGTAACGAAGTTAGGTTCATTTCTTCGTAGGTCTAAGCTAGACGAGCTACCGCAGTTAATTAATGTTCTTTGTGGTGACATGAGTTTGGTTGGCCCAAGGCCTTGTTTATTTAACCAAAAGCATTTGATCTTAGAGCGAGAAGCTCGAGGGGTGTTTAATACACGTCCTGGTATAACTGGATTGGCTCAAATTAACAACGTCGATATGTCGAATCCAAAAAAACTCGCAAGGTTTGATGCGTTAATGAACAATAATAATAGTGTCATTTTTTATTTTTATATATTATGTAACACCGTAGTGGGGAAAGGGAGAGGTGATTGTGTCAAGAGATAAATATGATAACACATATTCGATAATAGATGTTTTTATTATAATAAAAAGTAACCTAAAGTTGATATTTGTTGTTTTCTTGTTGCTATCTTGTGTTTTTGGTGGTCTGGTATATTCGGTTCCTAGCATATGGACTAATAAAGTTTCTTTAATTGAGTTGGACAAGTTTGAAGTAGAGTCCAGTGAGTTCTACGGTTTTGTTTTAGATTCAAGCGAAAAAGTACATTATAGATATATGAATGGAAATGTTGTTAATCCTAATGTTTTTATGGGTGATTTCCTAAATAGTGGGTGGCTAAATAAAGAATACTCTGAGCTATTTTTTAGTTCAAAAAACATTCGTAATTTTGAATCTTCGAACAAAACTGCTAGAAACACTATTGTTAAAAAATCGAACCATATCGAAGTTCGTGGAGAAGACCAATTATCAAATCAAGAGTTAATTAACAATTATTTGGCTTTTTCAGGTGAAAAATTTAATGATAGTCTGAAAGCTAAATATCAAGAAACAATCGAATACCATATTAGCTATATAACCGAGATGATAACGAAGTCTGAGTTTTCCAAATTATACAGAATTAAGAAAAGACTTGAATCTATAAGTGAAAATATTAATGTTAACGAAAGGCTTCTGGATTTTTATTTGGAAAACTCACCAGACCGTATAGCTTTAATTAACAACCAAGAAAATATAATTTTCGGTCAGAAGTCTAGATATGATATTGTTTATTCTGAAATTGAAAATCCTAAGGATGATGATTTTTCAATATATTTGAAGAAAAAAAAGGAATCATTGGTTGGTCAACTTGAGAACTCAGAAGGTCTACCAAAAATACAATTTGAATACGTTCATAATTCAATTGAAAGTTTAGGGTTTAATCGACGTTTTCTTTTGTTTGTTTTTGTTCTGGGTTTTGCTTTGTTTATTTCATCAGGCCTAGTTTTAGTTAGAGAAATGTACAAGAATTATAAATAGATATAATGCTTTGTTATTAATATTGGTGATTTAGTGATGATTAAAGATCGAAAGATAAAAATTGCAGTGGTTGGTTGTGGCCGTATTTCAAAAAACCACTTTGACTCTATAAAAGAGTTATCCAGTGAATTTGAACTGGTAGCGGTATGTGATAACGATTCTCAGAAGTTAACCGAGCATGCCGAGCGCTATAATGTCCCAGGCTACTCTTCTATTGATGAACTGCTTGAGTTAGCAGACCTTGACTTGGTTAGTCTTTGTACTCCTAGTGGTTTACATGCAACACAGACAATAAAAGCTGCAAAAGCAAAGGTTCATGTCATTACTGAAAAGCCAATGGCAACAAAATGGGATGATGGTCTGTCTATGGTTCGTGCATGTGATGAGGCTGGGGTTAATCTCTTTGTTGTTAAACAAAATCGAAGAAATTCGACGCTTCAATTATTAAAAAGAGCTGTCACAGAGAAGCGTTTTGGAAAGATTCATATGGTTCATTTAAATGTGTTTTGGACTCGTCCCCAAGAATACTATGATAGAGCTTCATGGTCTGGTACTTGGGACATGGATGGTGGAGCTTTCATGAACCAAGCAACACATTATGTTGACTTGATGCATTGGTTAATCGGCCCAGTAGAAAAAATACATGCGATGACTTCTACACATCGAGATATCGATGTAGAGGATTCTGGTGTAGTTAACATAAAGTGGCGAAATGGTGCTATCGGTTCAATGGCTGTCACTATGTGTACCTACCCTAAAAACCTTGAGGGCTCAATAACTATTCTTGGTGAGAAAGGTACGGTTAGAATTGGTGGAGTGGCTGTTAACGACATCCAAGAGTGGACATTCGACGAATCAAAAGATTATGATCTAGATGTTGAGAGTGCAAATTACCAGACGACTTCTGTTTACGGCTTTGGACATCCTCCATACTTTCAGAATGTCGCAGATGTGCTTAGAGGACTAGCTCAGCCTGAAACTGATGGAAGAGAGGGTTTAAAGTCGTTGGAACTACTAATAGGTACATATCGTTCTGCTCGAGATAATAAAGAAATTGGTTTACCGCTGAATCTATAATAATCGGAATAATGATGAAAACAGATAATTTGAAAGTAGGAATAATTGGCTTAGGCTATGTTGGACTTCCTCTTGCTGTAGAGTTTGGCAAAAAATATTCTACAGTTGGTTTTGATATTAATGTTGGTCGTGTCAATGAACTTATATCGGGACATGATTCGACGCTTGAATGTTCTCAAGAAGAGTTAGAACTAGCGAACAATCTTACTTATACGAGTGATATCGAGGCTATAAAAAATTGTAACTTCTATATAGTGACGGTTCCTACTCCTATTACAGAGGATAATACCCCAGACCTTACGCCATTGATTAAAGCTTCTGATGCTATATCTACGGTAATCAGTCGAGGGGATACCGTCGTTTTTGAATCAACAGTTTACCCAGGAGCAACAGAAGAAGTTTGCATTCCTATTATTGAAAAAGGTTCAGGGTTGATTTTCAATAAAGAGTTTTTTGCTGGGTATAGTCCAGAAAGAATAAACCCTGGCGATAAAGTTAATCGATTGACAACAATAACTAAAATTACTTCTGGCTCAACACAAGACATCGCTGACTTTGTCGACTCTGTATATGCATCAATCATTACTGCAGGCACACATAAAGCTTCATCTATCAAAGTAGCAGAGGCTGCTAAGGTGATAGAAAATACACAGAGAGATTTAAATATTGCAATTATCAATGAGTTTGCAAAGATATTTAATAAGCTCGATATCGATACTGAACAAGTATTGAAGGCTGCTGGAACAAAATGGAATTTTTTACCTTTCAAGCCAGGTTTAGTAGGTGGACATTGTATTAGTGTTGACCCTTATTACTTAACACATAAAGCTCAAGAAGTCGGGTATCGTCCGGAAGTTATCTTAGCTGGAAGACGTATTAATGATGGAATGGGTGAGTACGTAGCTACCCAATTAGTCAAAAAAGTGAGCAGTAAGAAAATACATATTGATGAAGCTAAAGTTTTGGTTATGGGCTTTACTTTCAAAGGTGATTGCCCGGATGTGAGAAATACTAAAATTATTGACATTGTCAATGAATTGAAAGACTTCAACATGTCTGTCGATGTTTATGATAGTTGGGCTTCAAAAGATGAAGTTCGAAATGAATATGGAATCGAAATGATAGACGAGTTAAAAGCTGGCTTTTATGATGCGATAGTTCTTGCCGTTGATCATACTGAAACCAAGTCGATGGGAATAAAGGCTTTACGTAGATTAGGCAAAAAACAGCACGTAATTTATGATGTTAAGCATATTCTTCCTGTCGAAGATGCAGACTTACGTCTCTAATTGCAGTGTTGGATACGGTTTTTCTTCTACTTTTTAACGGTTTGGAGTAAGCATGAATTTTTTTCAACATGATACGGCTATTGTAGATCGGGGCGCAAAGATTGGCGACGGCTCTCGAATTTGGCACTGGGCTCATATTTGTTCGGGTGCAGTGGTAGGGGAAGGTGTTTCATTAGGGCAAAATGTCTTTGTTGGCAATAAAGTTACAATAGGAAACAATTGTAAGATTCAGAATAATGTATCTGTTTATGACAATGTACATTTGGAAGAAGGTGTTTTTTGTGGCCCGAGTATGGTGTTCACAAATGTTTATAATCCCCGATCGTTAATTGAACGTAAAGAGCAATATCTAGATACTTTAGTAAAGAAAGGTGCGACTTTGGGAGCGAACTGCACGATCGTTTGTGGTACGACTATTGGAGAGTATGCGTTTATTGGTGCTGGCACAGTAGTAAATCGAAGTGTAAAGCCTTTTGCCTTAATGGTTGGCGTTCCCGCTAAACAGGTTGGTTGGATGAGCATGTTTGGTGAACAAATCAAATTACCTTTACAAGGCGAAGGCCAAGCTATTTGCCCTCATACGCAAGTTATATATAAACTTGAAGGCTCTACATTGACAGTAGTATCAGAGTGAAACTTAGAATGCAATTTATAGATTTAGAAGCACAATATAATCATTTAAAAGAAAAAATAGATCATCGAATCTACAGAGTACTAGAGCACGGTCAATATATTTTGGGCCCTGAAGTCTATGAATTAGAAGAGCAGCTTGCTAGTTTTGTTGGCGTGAAGCATGCTATTACATGTGCAAATGGAACCGATGCACTAACATTGGCTATGATGGCTCTAGGGATAGAGAAAAATGACGCTGTTTTTTGTCCGACATTCACATTTTTTGCCAGTGCGGAGACTATTTCTTTCGCTCAGGCGACTCCGGTATTTGTTGACTCAGATGAACAAACTTTTAATATCTGCCCTGAAGATCTAGAGAGCAAAATAAAGAAGACGATTCTAGAAGGCGAATTGACACCTAAAGCTATCGTTGCTGTTGATCTATTTGGGTTACCAGCAAACTATCCCAAAATTGAAGCAATAGCTAAAAAATATAATTTGAGATTGATTGAAGATGCTGCACAAGGTTTTGGAGGTTCGATAAATGGACAAATGGCGGGCTCTTTTGGAGACATTGCGACGACTAGCTTTTTCCCTGCTAAGCCATTAGGTTGTTATGGAGACGGTGGTGCAATTTTTACTAACAATGATGTGTATGCAGAGTTGTTGCGCTCGTTACGTGTACATGGTAAAGGTACTGACAAATATGATAATGTTCGTATAGGTGTGAATAGTCGGCTAGATACTATTCAAGCCGCTATACTGTTAGAGAAGTTGTATGTATTTCCTGAAGAGCTTGAAGCAAGAAATAGATCTGCCGCCAAGTATTCTCAGGAGTTGAATAAGACATTCGTAACCCCATTTGTCCCGGAAGGTTATAGAAGCTCTTGGGCTCAATATACGATTATGACTTCGGATAGAGAGCTGGTGATTAATGACTACACATCTAAAGGTATACCTACGATGGTTTACTATCGTACCTGTATGCATCAACAGACGGCATTTTCTCATTTAGGCTACAAAAAAGGTGATTTCCCTATCGCAGAGTCACTATCTCAAAAAGTTCTAAGTTTGCCAATGCACCCATATCTTTAATTTTAGCCTAGGTTATAGCATGCATATTTGTATAATTCCCTCATGGTACCCCCTTAGCAAAAATGATATAGGTGGCTGTTTTTTTAGGGAGCAAGCATTAGCATTAAAACGTTATGGTCATGACGTTGGCGTGATATATCCACACCAAATATCTTTGAGAAATATAATTAACAGCAAATCTAAAGCTGTATTCTCATTCATAGATGATGAGATACCTGTTTTTCAGAGTGTTAGTTTTGGTTTATCTCCTAGAGTGCCATATATAAATGTTATGCTATACCTAAATCAAGGCATAAAAGTTTTTGATAAATATAAAGAAGAGTATGGATTGCCTGATATACTTCACGCTCACTGCGTTTTTAATGGAGGGCTCCTTGCCAAAATAATTTCTGATAAATACGGAATTGACTATGTTATTACGGAGCATAGCTCTAGCTATGCTCGAGGTAACATTAAAAAATGGCAATATTTGTTAGCAGAAAAAACTGTATCTAAATCAGCTTTAAATATTGCCGTTAGTGAATCATTTTGCAAACTCCTTGATAACAAGTTCAAACGTCCTAACACTTGGACTTATATACCTAATATTTTGCAAAAAAACTTTGAATGCTTTGATTCCTCAATTAATCCTAAAAATAAAGCTTTCACATTCTGTAATGTTAGTATACTAAGTGACAATAAAGGGATAGATTTGTTATTAAAATCATTCTCTAAGGCATTTTCTAATATTAGTAATGTATTATTGAAAATTGGGGGAGATGGAGAGTCTCGTAAATATCTTCAGGAACTTGCTATAGAGTTAGGTATATCAGATAAAGTAGAATTCTTGGGGATGTTAAGTAGAAAAGAAGTTAAAAAGTTGATGAGCAGTAGTGATGCGTATGTATTATCAAGCAAGATAGAGACATTTGGTGTTGTGTTGATTGAGTCTTTAGCTCTTGGTAAGCCTGTTGTTGCAACTAGATGTGGCGGCCCTGAATCTATTGTTATCGATGGTTTTAACGGTTATTCGTCAAACGTTGACGATATCGATTGTCTTTCTGAAAATATGTTAAAAATGTACCATAATTATGATACATTTGATAATCAAGCTATAATTAACCATTGCTTATCCAATTTCAGCGAGGAAGTGGTAGTAGATAAACTTACAAAAGAATACATGAGAATATTGGCTGAAAAATGAATAAGATTATTAGCTTTTCTATTGGGCCTATCGGTGGAGCTTTTCTAGGTTTTATTACTTTACCTATAATTGCTTGGCATTTCTCATCAGCTGATATTGGTAAAATATCATTATTGCAAGTTATGATTAGTTTTTGTACTCTTTTTTTTACTTTGGGCCTAGATCAGTCATATACTCGCTATTATCATGATTCGAATAATAGAAACTTGCTATTTAGCTTCGCATTGATTCCTACATTAATATTTTTTTTAGTTCCAGCTATAATCGTACTACTATTTTTCCCTGGCTATATATCAGATGTGATTTTCGATTTTTCTGATAATAACTATGATTTTTTGATATTACTTTCTTTGCTTTGTGCTGTATTATCTAGATTGTTTTCTTTGATTCCAAGAATGAAAGGGAATGGTTTGGTTTTTTCTTTAAGTCAAATAATCCCAAGGTTTGTTTTTTTTCTACTAATTTTAACATATATACTTGTTTCTTTGCCAAGTAACTTCGTATGGTTATTATTTGCTAAGCTTATATCTTTGTTCGTTACATTTGTATATCTAATTTATAAATCAGACTGGAAGTTGACATTAAAAAAAATTAGCGAAGAGGATATTAAAAATCTAAAAGGAATGATGTTATATGGTTCCCCATTAGTTTTTGCTGCGATTTCCTCATGGGCATTAATGGCAATAGATAAAGTAGCTATTCGCTCATATTCAACATTCGAAGAGTTAGGTGTATATTCAGTAGCGATTAGTTTTGCTTCTGTTGCTGGTGTGCTAGGGGCAATTTTTAATACACTATGGGCCCCCACTGTGTTTAAGTGGTCTTCTGAAGGAAAAAATTTAGATAAGGTTGGTTATGTTTCTAGAATTGTACAATTAATCGTTGTTTTAACTTTTTGCTTTGTTGGTTTGTTTTCATGGTTGGCTGTATATGTATTACCCGAAGAGTATTTTAACGTAAGCTTAATCTTGCCTATGATGATTTCAGTCCCACTTTTTTATACTTTATCGGAGACAACATCAATAGGTATTTCTTTGAAAAAGAAGACTTACTTTTCTCTTTTATCTTCAGTTATTGCAGCTTTATGTAATGTGATTGGTAATTACTTATTAGTACCTAGTTATGGTGCAATAGGAGCTTCCATATCTACGATTTTGTCAATGTTTATATTTTTTATAGTTAGAACTGAGATTTCATCAGCTATTTGGCTACGAGTTTCCGGGATTAAGTCTTATTTTCTAATTTCAATATCAATTTTGTCATCGATTTTATTTGCTTTGTTACCAATCCCTCTATTATATTCAATAGTTACTTGGCTATTAATTTTTTTATTATGCGTGTTTTTGTATAAGGAAGAGGTTTTTTCTTTGAGAAATATACGTAGAGAGTTAGATTTTGATTGATAAATTAAAGAGAGTAAGTTTAATATTATTATTTTCTCGATTACCGTTTAGCTTTATTTTATTTCTGTGTGTAAATATTATTGGTTTAGGCTCTAGATTTAGATTCACAAAATTTAATGTTTTGGATGTAACGACATATCTATTTTTTGTTACGTGCTTTTTTGTATCATCTATAAACTATATTATCCACGATACATCAATTATTAGTTTGTTAGTACCTTCAGTATTTCTAGTGTTTTTGATCTGTGTTAATACCATAAATATTTCATTTGATCGATTGCTTTGTGACACTATTATCATCTCTGGTGGGGTGGTTTTAGTTACTGCATTGATAGAGATTATGTTCTCTTTCAATTTTGCTTCTTATTTATATGCAGGAAATGAGCATGTTAGGTATCTAGAAACGGACAGATTTTTGGTTTCAGGGCTATTCGCAAATTATAATGACTTCTCATTTTCTATGTTTTTCTTTATTGCAACCCTATCTTCATATTCTGTTAAATCTAAAAGTATTGGAGTAAAGGTTTCTGGTTTTATAGCGATAACATTATCGTTAAGTATTTGTATATATCTAGGTTCTAGAGGTTTCTTGTTATCTATATTAGCTTTTTATGGTCTGCTTATTTATTTAAAGCTTCCCAACAAATTTTTTAGAATATTAATGATATCAATTGGTATCATCGGATTGTTCTCATCCTCTATCATTCTTTCTTCATACTTGTTAGATAACAGCAATATGATAAGAATATCGATAATTGAAAACTATATAAACTTAATATCTAACGATTGGTATTACTTACTATTCGGATTTTCAGAAAAATCTAATTATGTAAGCCATTCTGTTATTCTTTACGGTGAAGGGTTGTATGATCCTCATAATTTATTTATGGAGGTCATGATTATGTATGGAGTTCCTGCATTTTTACTATTACTGTTTAGCTATATAATGGCAATAGTTAACCTCATCAAGTTTAGTGAGGATAAGTTTAGGGGAGGGTATGAGGCTGTTCTTATCCCTGTCTTTGTGTTGTGCCCTCTAATTGGAGCTGTTCCTAGTTCTTCTTTAATGTATTATTACTTGCAGTTTATATTGATTGCTATGCTAGTTATTTATCCAAAGTTAAGAAAAGACACAGGTGACTTATGAGTGTTGTATATATAGTAGAATGTGAATTCTCAATAGAAAACCCCAACTCGATAATAAAAAAAGTACTACTGCAAACAACCGAATGGATATCTTTAGGATATGATGTATATATATATTCATTGAAATCAAACGTAAGATATCATGTCAACTCTAAAATAATAAAAGTACTGGGAGATGAGATTTCAAAATCCGACAGTGCAATTAGAAAATTAACTAAAATTTGGTCGATATCCAAAAAAATAAAAGATGATTTGGAAAATATAAGAGTAGATATTATTTATACAAGGTATTTATTATTTACTTATTATTTTAAAGTCGTTTTTAAACGTTATCTTGTTTGTATGGAAATAAATTCAAATGATGAAGTTGAATATAAAAAATACAGTTTGGCAACGAAGGTATACAATAGGATAACAAAAAAATCACTGTTAAATGAAGTAAACGGTTTCGTTTGTGTTACTAATGAGTTGAAAGACTATATTGCTAAGTATAGTAGCGTTCGTGCTGAAGTAATAGCTAACGGAATAAAATATGTAAAGAGAAATCTGCATTCGACTAATAACACGCCTAGAATGGTTTTCGTCGCATCGCCTGGTAATGCATGTCACGGTTACGACATTTTATTAGACTTAGCTGATCAATTAACAGAATATAAATTTGATATCGTTGGTTACGAAGGTCAAACACGAGGTAATGTCAGACACTATGGTTACTTGGAGAAAAAAGATCTCGAAAACGTTTTAATGAATGCTGACTTTGGGATAAGCGCTCTTGCAATAGAACGACATGGTATGTATGAAGCTTGTCCCCTAAAGAGCCGTGAGTACTATTCTTATGGTCTTCCTGTTATCGGTAATTATATTGATACCGATATTGAAGATGGTAAATACTACGCTCATGTTAACAGTCACGATATTTTTGAAACAGCAACAAAAATACGTAATTTGGTCGACTATTGGGAAAAGGTCGAAGATAGAAAAGAAAAAGTATTGATTTTCTCTGAAAAACGCCTCGAACATAAGAAGAAAGAGAGAAAAAGAATGGATTTCTTAATTTCATTGTAGGAACTAGTTTTTAGGTAAAGTGAGATGAAAAAGAGAATATTAGTTGTTACATCTTCTTATCCTTATGGCAAGGGTGAGGGGTTTATTGAACCAGAATTAAAAAATTTGTCGGAAAATTTTATTGTAGATTTACTTCCCACTTATCCAAGAGGCGATATTAAGGAACAATATATAGATATAAGTGGCGATTATATGAAGTTTAATTTGTTTGAATTTTTTTATATGCGAACTTTTATTTTATATATAATTTTCAGGCCTTTATCTCTCTTTAAATTAGCAGGTTTATGCTTTACTAATAATTTGATAAAGACATTAAGAAATCTAATTTTACTACCTAAGGCTATTTATTTTTCAGAACTAAATATACGAAGTAAAGAATATGATTTTATCTATTGTCATTGGCTTACAGCACCTGCCCAGTTAGGACTATTGTTGTCCGAGATGACTGGAACTCCTTTTGGTGTCACAGCTCATCGTTGGGATATTATTGATGCTAATAATTTTAGAACAAAGATGAACAAAACTAGCTTTGTTCGAACGATTTCAGAACATTCAAGCGATTTATTCCCTGAATATATTATTGATGAGTTTTTTAACAAGATACAACGTATATATCTTGGTATCACTGTAGATGGAACTAACTCTACGAGAAAGCTGGCATTAGACAAATCTGAATTTAACTTTGTTTGTATTGGCTCTTTAATTAGTGTCAAAGGACATGTTTATTTGTTAGAAGCAATTCAACATGTTGTTCAAAAATTTGGCCCTGTGAAATGTACATTTATTGGTGATGGTCAGCTTTTAGACGAGTTAAGAAATTATTCTATAAAATTGGGAATACAGGACTTTGTGGTTTTTGAAGGGAACTTGGAACATTCTATTGTTCTTGATTTGTTGAGTTCAGAACAGATCGACTTTTGTTGCTTGCCTAGTGTAGATCTTGGTGCCGGGCTACATGAAGGAATTCCAGTGTCTTTGATGGAAGCCATGAATACAGGTCTTCCATGTATTTCGACAAATACAGGCTCAATAAACGAGCTGATAACTGATGGTTTTAACGGATTATTGGTAGAGGATAAGAACTCCATTGCGTTAGGCGACTCAATAATTCGATTGTTATCTGACGAAGTATTATATTCTGAATTATCTAAGAATGGACTTCAGTCTGTATCAGAAAAATTTAATTCTCGGGAAAATAATAAACTGCTGTGTGATATGATTCGAAAATTCAGTTTATAGGTCGTTAAATATTATGAAGAAAGTAATTTGGATAGTACATCAAGATGCATCTACACCCAAAACAGGTATGGGCGGGAGGCAGTTTTATTTATCGGAGGAGCTTACGAAAAAGGGCTATGAAGTATACCTGATTGCTTCTGCTAGTCATCATTTATTACGGCATAAACCTAAATTCAGCGGTTTTTTTTATATAGAAAAAATAAGTGGCTTTAATTTTGTTTGGGTTAAAAACTTTGATTACCGAGAAGCTCATAGTAAGTTGAGAGTTCTAAATTGGTTTGTTTTTCCTATATTAATACAACTTTTGACCACCAAGTCTTTACCTAAACCAGATGTGGTTTTGTGTTCTTCCCCTTCACCGACTTCTTTTTTAGGGGCAGAATTACTTTCTAAACGTTTTGGTTCACGTTTAGTTTTTGAGGTTCGAGATATTTGGCCTCGCACATTAATCGAGTTAGGAGGGTATTCCCCTACTCACCCTCTAATTCGACTGTTTAGCTGGATCGAAGCGCGCGCGTATAGAGTCTCAGATAAAGTTATATCTAACTTAAAGAATGCTAATGAACATATGGAATCATATGGGATGCACCCCAATAAGTTTTCCTGGATACCCAACGGTTACTCATCCGAAGAGTTGTCTTCAAAGGAAGAGCTTCCAAAAAACTTGAGGCGTAGAATACCTCTAGATAAATTTATTGTCGGTTATGCCGGTACAGTTGGCGTAGCAAATGCGCTAAATACGCTTGTAGAGGCAGCTCATTTAATTCGTGAGCATGAAAATATACACATTGTTATTGTCGGAATCGGGAAAGAAAAATCAAAATTGATCGAAATGGCCGAGAACTTAACACTTTCCAATATTACTTTTCTTGAACCCGTTTCCAAGAGCCAAATTTACAGTTTGTTGGAAATGTTTGATGTTTGTTATATAGGATGGAAGAATGAGTCTTTATATAAATTTGGAATTGGTGCCAATAAGATTCCCGAATATTTAATTTCAGGCAAGCCAATAATACACTCTTACTCTGGATCTTGTGACCCAATAAAAAAATGTAATGCTGGAATTTCTGTAAAGGCAGAAAACTGCGAAGAACTAGCTACTGCAATATTAAAAATGAGTTCTTTTTCTAGTGGCGAGCTCATTGAAATGGGGGCTAGAGGTAAGGAAGAAGCCCAAATTACATATAGCTATAGTTCTATTTGTGAAAAGCTAATTAACGATGTTTTAGATAGTTAATCATGTTTTTTGTAAATTTTGTTATTTTCCAAATGTAGGAAATGAAAATAAGGTATGTAACGAAACATATGAGGAATGCATAAAGCATAATAAACTCAGGGATATTATTAATTTCAGATATTATTCCTACAGATGAATATACAGTTGCTATTAGTGATATAACTAGTAAGGTTTGCTTAGATGTAAGCCCCATTCTTTGGAATATGTGGTGAAGGTGTTCACGATCTGGTTTAAAAGGAGAGTCACCTCTCCTTATTCTTCGGATCATAATAGCTGCCATATCCATTAATGGTACGGCTATTAGCCATAATGCAGTCACCGGACGAAGTGGTGGCTTACTACCATTCTGACTAGATAATAAAAGCAACCAAATTACAGTAAAGCCAATTAGCATGCTACCTGCATCCCCCATAAAAACTTTCCGTTTTCGCCCAAATGCCCCTAAGTTTAGTAAGATATAAGGTGTGATTATGACGACGAGAATTAAGCAGATGTAAGCCAAGTTATACTGCTCATCATAATTCAACATAATTCCAAGGCCACCAAGAGTAACTATAGATAATCCTCCTAAGAGCCCGTCAATGCCATCTACCATATTAAATGCATTGATAGCTCCTATTACAGCAAGTATTGTGACGAAATATCCAAACCATCCGAGTGTAATTACTTCACCTGTCCCTAAAATATCTCCAATTGTGTTCAGCTCAATTCCTCCGATCATCATCATAGCTACAGATAGGGCTGCTTGTATGGCAAAGCGCAACTGGAAGCTCAAATCGTATTTATCATCTAAAGCACCAACTCCCACGAGAATTATAATGCAAGCTGCGTATAGTGGTGTGTTAGGTAGTATTTCAGGATTGTTTAACAAGAAGTAGAGGAGTGATATACAGATAGAAATACCACCTACTAATGGGATTGCACCGTTATGAAGCTTCCGAGCGTTTGGTTTATCGACTAAACCTATCTTCTTTGCGAATTTGCGCATGATAAAAAGAGTCGCAAGAGAAAAGAAGAACAGAAAAGAGAGATCAAGAAGTGAAATGAGCACAGTTAAGCCTAATTGTGTATTTTTGACTATTTTAATGTATTTGACATTGAGTTGAAAGAAGGTTCAGTCCTGTTCGTGATCTCTTAATTTCGCATGCTAGGGTTTTTGCTTATTTCACTAGTAGCCCAGTCTGCGGTTTACGATCTTCTCGCAGTAGAAAATGACGCTTTTTTTCACATTCGATCATCCTACCTGCGCCCTTTCTTGATCTTCCACTACAGTTTTGACTGTAAACTGTAGTAAAATTACGCTAATTTGTTTTTATACCGATTTATTTTGAATTGAACGAGGTCAGTCCTATGTCAGCTAAGAAGCCAATGGCTCTAGTGATCCTTGACGGTTACGGTTACCGTGAAGACAACCAAGACAACGCTATCGCGAACGCTAAAACACCAGTATTAGACGGTCTTATTGCTAACCAACCTAACACGCTAATCTCGGCTTCTGGCTTAGATGTAGGCCTACCTGATGGCCAAATGGGTAACTCAGAAGTGGGTCACACCAACATCGGTGCGGGTCGCGTGGTATACCAAGATCTTACTCGTATCACTAAGTCAATTTCAGACGGCGAATTCGGCCAAACTGAAACGCTAGTAAACGCTATCGATAAAGCGGTGAAAGCTGATAAAGCAGTTCACATTATGGGTCTTATGTCTCCAGGTGGCGTTCACTCTCATGAAGATCACATCTACGCGGCTGTTGAAATGGCAGCAGAGCGTGGCGCAGAGAAAATCTACCTGCATGCATTCCTAGACGGCCGTGATACGCCGCCACGTAGCGCTGAAAATACACTGGCACGTTTCCAAGAGCTATTCGCTAAACTAGGTAAAGGCCGTGTGGCTTCGCTTATTGGTCGTTACTACGCAATGGACCGTGATAACAACTGGGATCGCGTTCAAGAATCTTACGACCTGCTGACTCAAGCAAAAGCTGAGTTCACATTCGACACTGCTGTGGCTGGCCTAGAAGCGGCTTACGCTCGTGACGAAAACGATGAGTTCGTTAAAGCGACTGAAATCAAAGCGGAAGGCGAAGAATCTGCCGCTATCGTTGATGGCGATGCGGTTATCTTTATGAACTACCGTGCCGACCGTGCTCGTGAAATTACACGTGCATTCGTTCCTGATTTCGATGGTTTTGCTCGTAACGTATTCCCAGCGATCGATTTCGTGATGCTGACTCAATACGCAGCAGACATCCCGCTTCTATGTGCATTCCCACCGGCTTCTCTAGAGAACACTTACGGTGAATGGTTATCGAAGGAAGGTAAGACGCAGCTACGTATCTCTGAAACAGAGAAATACGCGCACGTTACTTTCTTCTTCAATGGCGGTATCGAAGACGAGTTCGAAGGTGAAGAGCGTCAACTTGTTGCTTCTCCAAAAGTAGCAACTTACGACCTACAGCCAGAAATGAGCGCACCAGAGCTAACTGAAAAGTTAGTTGCAGCAATCAAAGGCGGCAAATACGACGCTATCGTGTGTAACTTCCCTAACTGTGACATGGTTGGCCACACTGGCGTTTATGATGCAGCGGTTAAAGCGGTAGAGTCTCTAGACGAATGTCTGGGTAAAGTGGTTGAAGCAATCAAAGAAGCGGACGGCCAACTGCTAATCACAGCGGACCACGGTAACGCAGAAATGATGGTTAACCCAGAAACGGGCGGCATCCACACAGCACACACTAACCTACCAGTGCCACTTATCTACGTGGGCAGCAAAGACGTTGAGTTCAAAGAGGGCGGTAAACTGTCTGACTTAGCACCAACGATGCTTTCTTTGTCTGGTATCGCAATCCCTGCTGAGATGTCAGGCGATGTGATCGTTAAGTAATCACTTAACTTTCATCGAATACTAGAACGGCTACGCGTGAGTGTGGCCGTTTTTTTGTATCTGGAATTTGAGTATAGATGCGGGATGCGAGTAAACGGGATACGAAGAGCTTAAGGGCAGGAATTGGGTGAGAGAAATATGCAGAGGGGAACAGAAGGGCACGACCTTAAATAAAAGACGAAAAGAACGGCCTTGATGAATATCGAAAGAGTGACATTGCTTGAATGATTAGGTAGCTTAAGGCTCATACTATACTTGTCTTTTACCTTATATTTAGGCTGTTTATATGAACTCAAACCCAGACCGTTGGAAGCAACGACTGCAAAACTTAATGAAAGCGCAGCAAAGGCTTGAGAGAGCGTGCTCACAAGATAGCTACAATGAGTTAGAGCTCGCTGGGTTAGTACAAACTTTTGAATTTTCTTTCGAACTGACATGGAAGACCCTTAAAGACTTACTTGAGTTTGAAGGGTTTGATGTGGCTTCGCCGAGGAGCGTTTTTCGTACGGCCTTAGAAGCTAAGCACCTGTCTTCGGAGCAGTGTGAGATTATGCTTGAAGCACTCATAAAACGAAATTTATTGTCCCACACCTATGATGAGGAAAATGTCCTTGAAGCTCAGTCACTGATCTTAGAGTCATTTTCACCAGTGATAGGGCAAGTCACACTCTATTTAAAGCTTAAATGTGATCAAGAGGGTCAATGCGAACAAGAGGTTAAATGTGATCGATAGTTATTTGGTTAAACCAGACTCGGTCGGCCTTAAGCCTCATCAGTATCAGTTGATTGAGGATATTGTTTTGAGTCATGCTTTAGTCATTCATGCCTGGGTATTCGGTTCTAGAGCCCTTGGAACTTATAAAGATAACTCCGACATCGATATTGTTATCGAGGGGCATGAGATTTCGTTAAGTGTCGTCGCAGGCTTGCAAGATCGTTTAGAACAGTCGTCGCTTCCATTCAAGGTTGACTTGCTCGTTAAACATAGAATTACATCGAATGAGCTACTTGCCCATATTGACACTTATGGGATTAAACTAAAGTAACCGAACGTATTATTATCAGCGTAACGGTGATGTTGATTCTTGAACCGATTGTTTACGTTTTGCCAGTTTATCTCGAATCTGAGTACCTGAATTGACTCGGTCATGTTTTTTATCATCAATAGAAAACGATAATAGTTTCATTAGCGCTATAGCTCCATCTCTACGCTTTCGATCTTCATAAGATTCAATCGTATCAGTGGACATTACCATCACCTCTTTGTATGAAATTTTAAATATAGACTATATGTTGTCTGGTGATAATGGCGCTTCTTGATGGCTAAATTTTATATTATTGATCTAGTGAGATAAGGTTTACTTCTTTTTATTTAAGATCGAACGCTCAAAATCTAACAACCACTCTTTGCGATTCATACCGCCGGTGTAGCCGGTTAATGTTCCATTCGCGCCGATGACTCTATGGCAAGGCACAACAATACTAAATGGGTTCTTGCCATTTGCACCACCCACAGCTCTTACTGCTTTTGGGTTGTCCATTCTCTTTGCTTGTTCACCGTAACTGATGGTTTCGCCATAAGGAATGGTTGTTAAAGCCTGCCAAGCTACTTTTTGAAAGTCAGTGCCTTTTATCGCTCTTAATGGCAAATCGAATTCTATTCGATGACCTGCGAAGTACTCATCTAACTGTTTCGCTGCCAGTTGGCAAAGGTCATCTGGATTGCTAATCATTAGCTCTTCGTGATTTATATGGTCAATTTCAATAAGCGACACACCATTGCTAACAATGATCATCTTGCCAATCGGCGCGTCATAAAGCACTTTGTAAGTGGTATCTTCCATGTCATCTTCCTTTTTTTAGTCTTTTTCTGCTCTCAAGCTCTTCGAATCTCGTAACTGCTCTTAAGCTCTTAAATCTTTTCGCATCACGGTTACTCGCATCTCGTATCTGCTCTTATATCTTTTCGCATCCCGTTTACTCGTATCCCGCATCTGCTTTACCCCTTACACGAAGCGCAAACAAGTACCCTGAAATACCGCCGACAATGTTCCCCAAGGCTAAGCCTATAAACAGCCCTTCGACACCATCAATTTGGCTGCCTATCCACGCAAAGGGCAAGGTAAAGACAAACAAACGCATGAAGCTCCATTGAAAGGCTTTGAGTGGTTGATGCATGGCATTCATTCCACTGATCAGCATCATCACAATACCTTGGAATCCATAGCTAAAGGGGACGACCAACAAGTAATGCCACAATATGCCTCGGACGGATTCTTCTTGAGAGAACAGGGCAGCTAAGGGGATGCTCAACGGCACCATCATTAAGAAAATCAAACCTTGGAACATCACAGCAAAACGCATACTGAGAAACAATGCCTTAAAGCTGCGTTGAGAGTTGTTTGCGCCAAAGTTCTGCGCCATGAAAGGCGTAAGGGCTGAAGTCAGAGACATCAACACAATGATAAGAATGGATTCAATACGCTGAGCAGCACCATAAGCAGCAACGGCTTCGGTTCCCTGTTTGGCCAACATCATCATTATGATGGCACCCGCTAATGGATTGAGCGCATTGGACAGTGCCGCAGGAGTGCCGATAGTCAGTATTTGATACCAATCGCTAAGGATGTTTTTGATATTCGGTAAAGCCAGAAGCTTTTCTCGTTTAATCAAGATGTACAGCGAGCAACACAAAGCGCCAAACCAACTGAAACCACTTGCAATTGCAGCACCTTGAATCCCTAGTTCAGGGAAGGGGCCGTATCCAAAAATAAGCAAAGGGTCGAGAACGCCGTTGATTAACCCTGCCAGCATCATGATTTTAGCAGGCGTTTTGGTATCGCCACTGGCACGAATAGCGCTGTTGCCTGCCATTGGGATCACTAATAGGGGAATGGTGATATACCAGATCAGCATGTACTCAGAGATCAGAGGCAGTAACTCCGCTTCGGCACCCAATAAAGTAAATAAGGGGTCGAGTGAGATAATGCCAACAGCGGAAGCGTAGCAGACCAGAAGTAGCGCGAGTAATAATCCATGGCAGGTAAAGCGTGCTGCATTTTGTGCGCTGCCTTGGCCAAGCAATCGACCGATACATGTCGATAAGCCAATACCAATCCCCATGGTGATGCAGTTGATGGCAAAGGTGACTGGAAAGGTAAAGCTCACTGCTGCAAGTGCTTGTGTGCCGAGCAGTGAGATAAAGAAGGTATCGACGAGGTTAAACATCAAGATCGCCACCATACCGAATATGGTCGGTATGGTCATGGTACGCAATGTACTCTCAATTGGGGCAGTTAATAGCCCGTGCTTATCTTGCATGCAAAACGCCGATAGAAACCAAAAGCGTAGGATAAACAGATGCGGGATACGAGTAAACGAAAAGCAGGGAAAGATGAGGGGTGAGAATCTGCACTTTAGCTCACAATTTTTTCGTTCCCCCCTTGGGATCTTTCACATCGCCCCCAACATATTGTTTGACCCACGCTAATCGTGGCAACTATCAAAATTTAAATGGAAATTATCAGGAGATAAGACCGATGAATATCCGTCCTCTACATGACCGAGTTATCGTTGAGCGCCAAGAAGTTGAATCTAAATCTGCTGGTGGCATCGTTCTAACTGGTTCTGCCGCAGAAAAATCGACTCGCGGTATCATTCTAGCTGTTGGCAAAGGCCGCATTCTAGAAAACGGTTCAGTGCAACCGTTGGACGTAAAAGTTGGCGATACCGTTATCTTTGCTGAAGGTTACGGCACGAAAACTGAAAAAATCGACGGCAAAGAAGTTCTGATTATGTCTGAAAACGACATCATGGCGATCGTCGAGTAATCTATTTTTCATTTAACTCTCAGTAAAAGTTATCAGAGCCAGTATTGGATGATTCATATCGTCATTCCAGAAATGAGGAACGAATTATCTGGAATCTAAACAGAGTGCGATTTGAGTAGATTCTGAATCACGTTCGTCCCTCACTGTTCAGAATGACGCGATAACGCTGAGACGCCCCGAAACAAAGAATTTGAAAGGAAATTAAGATGGCTGCTAAAGACGTTAAATTTGGTAATGACGCACGTATTAAAATGCTAGAAGGTGTAAACGTTCTGGCTGACGCAGTAAAAGTAACACTAGGTCCTAAAGGCCGTAACGTTGTTTTAGACAAATCATTTGGCGCACCGACTATCACTAAAGATGGTGTTTCAGTTGCACGTGAAATCGAACTTGAAGACAAGTTCCAAAACATGGGCGCGCAAATGGTTAAAGAAGTGGCTTCGCAAGCGAATGACGCAGCGGGCGACGGTACGACTACAGCAACAGTTCTTGCTCAAGCAATCATCACTGAAGGCTTAAAAGCCGTTGCTGCTGGCATGAATCCAATGGATCTTAAGCGCGGTATCGACAAAGCAGTTATCGCTGCAGTTGAAGAGCTAAAAGGCCTTTCTGTTCCATGCGCAGATACAAAAGCTATCGCGCAAGTAGGTACTATCTCTGCGAACTCTGATTCGACAGTAGGTAACATCATTGCTGAAGCGATGGAAAAAGTAGGTCGTGATGGCGTAATCACGGTTGAAGAAGGTCAGGCTCTACAAGACGAGCTAGACGTAGTTGAAGGTATGCAGTTCGACCGTGGTTACCTATCTCCTTACTTCATCAACAACCAAGAAGCGGGTTCTGTTGATCTAGAAAGCCCATTCATTCTTCTTATCGACAAGAAAGTTTCGAACATCCGTGAACTTCTTCCGACTCTAGAAGCAGTTGCTAAGGCATCTCGTCCACTTCTTATCATCGCTGAAGATGTAGAAGGCGAAGCGCTTGCAACTCTAGTTGTGAACAACATGCGTGGCATCGTTAAAGTGGCTGCTGTTAAAGCGCCTGGTTTCGGTGACCGTCGTAAGTCTATGCTACAAGATATCGCTATCCTAACGGGCGGTACGGTTATCTCTGAAGAGATCGGCCTAGACCTAGAGAAAGTAACGCTAGAAGACCTAGGTCAAGCTAAGCGTGTAACGATCACTAAAGAAAACTCAACCATCATCGATGGCGCAGGCGAAGAAACAATGATCCAAGGTCGCGTTTCTCAAATCCGTCAACAAATCGAAGATGCAACGTCTGACTACGACAAAGAGAAACTTCAAGAGCGCGTAGCTAAGCTAGCTGGCGGTGTTGCAGTAATCAAAGTAGGCGCTGCAACTGAAGTTGAGATGAAAGAGAAGAAAGACCGCGTTGAAGATGCACTTCACGCAACTCGCGCTGCCGTCGAAGAGGGTGTGGTTGCTGGTGGTGGTGTTGCACTTATCCGCGCTGCATCTAAAGTTGCTGGCCTTGAAGGCGACAACGAAGAGCAAAACGTCGGTATCCGTGTTGCACTACGTGCAATGGAAGCGCCTATCCGTCAAATCACTAAGAACGCAGGTGATGAAGAATCTGTTGTTGCTAACAACGTTCGTGCTGGCGAAGGTAACTACGGTTACAACGCGGCGACTGGCGAATACGGCGACATGATTGCAATGGGTATCCTAGATCCAACTAAGGTAACTCGCTCTGCACTTCAGTTCGCAGCGTCAGTTGCTGGTCTTATGATCACAACAGAAGCGATGATCACTGATAAGCCACAAGATTCTGGCCCTGCAATGCCTGATATGGGTGGCATGGGCGGTATGGGTGGCATGGGCGGCATGATGTAATCATCCCCCTTTCTCTATAGCAGAGAAAGTCACACATAAGCTTTAGAAAACGGAGACTTCGGTCTCCGTTTTTTTACTCTTAAGCCTTATTTATTCGCATCCCGTATCTGTATTTCAGCTTCACCATCACTCTTTTTTTCCAAAGCTCCTTGGTCAGCCTGCCTTGTGCGTAAACTGTTGTTCATCAATTTTTTGCAGCATCATGTCACGCTTAAATGGTTTTGGAAGATAATCGTTCATTCCACACTCGAAGCAATGTTTAATATCATCATCGAGCACGGATGCCGTTAAAGCGAGGATATGTGTTGCCTGAAGTTGCAGGTTTTCTTCATAGCGCCTGATTCGCTCTGTTGCCTCAAAGCCATCTACATTCGGCATCATGCAGTCCATCAAGATAAGGCCGATGTCTTGATGATGCTCTTTATATAAATCAATCGCTTCTTGTCCATCATTGGCAACCCAATATTCAATCCCTAACTTATCTAAATTGATACATACCACCTTCTGATTTACGCGGTTATCTTCAACTACGAGGACTTTTTGACGTACAGTCGCTTCTATCGGCTCAGGTTGATGTTGAGGGGGGTGTGGCTGTGACCTTTCAAGCACGGAGTTCAACATGCTACTTAAGCGGGAACCGAGCATAGGAAGAGTCACATAGCCTGAGATAAAATGACACTCACTCATAGGATCACTAAGATTATCTTTCACTATGATGATTTTCACCTCTGGTGCTAAGCGATGCAGTGTTTTGGCTTGGTTAATATCTTCCATCAAAGCGATCTCTGGGAGGTCAGTTGCCGCCAAGTTTGTTTCGATTGATTTTAGTTGTGGTGAGTAACCAAGGCGGAACAAGTCATCGAGTAAAAGTTTCGATGGCGCATCTGAATAATAGACAACGGTTTGTTTACGATTTTTATGTTCAGAATGATCTGATGGCACTACGGCTAATTGGAAATGAAAGCAACTGCCCACGTCTTTCTCTGACTCAACGCTTATCGAGCCTCCCATCATTTCCACCATACGTGACGAAATACTAAGCCCTAATCCGGTCCCCGCAATATTGGAGGTGATGTTGGTATCTTCTTGGCAAAACGCTTTGAAAATGTGCTCTTGTTGGTCTGCTGCGATACCAATACCTGTATCTCGAACAGAAAACTCGACCACACACTCTGTTTCCAATGATGGAAGCCGTTTAGCGGTGAATACGATAGAGCCTTGTTCTGTAAATTTGATCGCATTTGAGGCTAAATTCATCAACACTTGGCGAATCTTATTCCCATCAACATGAATGTACTCTGGGAGCTCGCCATCAATTTCAACTTCCAACTTAATCTGCTTTTGATAAGCTTTAGAAGAAATCAGAGTCACGCTATCAAACAGCAGCTCTCTTAAGTCTGTCGTATGTGGATTAATTTCCAGTTTACCCGATTCAATTTTGGACAGATCGAGAACATCGTTGATCAACATAAGTAAGGTTTGAGAAGAGGTATAGATAGTCCCAAGGCAGTCTTTCTGTTCTGCGGATAGTTTGGTTTCTGCCAGTATTTCTGACATACCAATCACGCCATTAAGCGGTGTCCGTATCTCATGAGACATATTGGCAAGAAAGGCACTTTTTGCACGGTTTGCTTGTCGTGCTTTCTCTTGTGAAACAATCAATTGAGTTTCAAGTTGACTGGCACGCCACACAACATAAAGCAGCACCAGTAACGTCACCCCTCCTAATGCGGCTGTCGATAAGTAGCTGTACGACTTTATCTGCGTCAGGCTCTCTGCGATCTGCTTGGGTGTTTCGGTGAAAAGTAAGTTGAGCTCATCTTCAACATGATAAATACTGCTGGTGAGTTCTCCTTTGAGGCCGCTATCAGAGCTGTACCCGACACTCTTTAACCCTCGCTGCAATCGCCAAAAGTGGCGTTTAAAATTATTAAACGAAGCTAATGCACTGATCGTTCGGGAATTCTGTTCTATTTCATCTTGGATTTTGAACAATGAATCGACAATCTTATCTAATGTTGTCTGATCAAAATCGGTAAAGAACTGATACATGAGATCTTGTGTTTCTAAAGTCAATTCTTCAAGCTGCACATTATTGGATTCATGTACGAAGCGCTCAAGTGTCAACGCTGCATTTTTTAGTTTCTCAATGAGCCCAATTTGGTCCCTCTTGCCATGTATGCTGACTAACTCAAGGGCTAATAATGTAAAGGCGGTGTGGTACTCGTCGAGATACTCGACAACTTTGGCATAATTAAAAGAAATATTGAGGTCGCTTCGTACGATTTTCCCATCGATCTCAGCCAGCTTTTCGATCAGCTGACTTCGCTTTATATTGAGTTGTTCTTGAATCTCTGGTTGCCTTGTGGAAACAAACTGCTGCTCTTGTCGTCTGACAGAGAGCATAACGCTATAAGCTTCAGAAAGACTGAGCTGGAGATTAATCATGTCCTGCTCTTTGTTCTTCAGAGCATGGCTAACATAGATATAGAGGCCTAAAAATAACACGATAGCCAAAAAACCACGCGAAATAATCGCTTTAATGGTCTGTTTATTCGTAGGTTCCTTAACCATGCTATTCCCACTGTTTCATATCGTTCTATTCCTATATTAGAATTTAGTTTATTTTCAGAATTTTACGAACATTAGTTTTTGAATACCTGAGGTCTGTTGAGCTTTTATCAATAAATTTTTTAGGATGACATCGCTTTAGATGCGGCAATAAGTGTGTGGGCTATAAGCTTGTGAAACATGTTGATTTTCTCGCCTAGATTTTTGTTTGGAATAATAAGCGTTAGAGCGGAGGTTTCGGTCTCTGTTTTTTTTGCTTTTCGCATCTCGTTCACTCGAATCCCGCATCTGCTCTTAACCATTGCTCTTAACCATTGCTCTTTATGATTTAGCGGCTTATATTCAACAGTACAGTTATTACATTGATTTAACATGGGTAGCTGTTGAATAAAGGACAATAAATGCTTGATTAAAAATGGATTAATCAAGTGAACAATAAGCCAGTGGAGACTCCCCAATGAAAAAACTACTTTCAGTACTTGCTGTGTCGGCAGCAGTAATGGCACCGGCAGCATTTGCTTCTTCGCCTGTTATGTTTTCAACGATTAACGGTTTCAACGCACCTGATTCAGATGCGGTTGGCGGTGTGCGTTTGGCTCTGCTTCACGGACAAGTAAACGACCTTAAAGGTGTCGATCTTGCCGTTGTTGGTATGTCTGAGACGCAAACGACCACAGGTGTGAACCTGGGTATTTTTGGTGCATCAAAAGTGAACCAAGAAATGACCGGTGCATCTCTAGGTTTCTTCAACTGGAACACGGGTAAAACAACGGGTGTTAACCTTGGTGCTGTGAACATTACTAATGATGTGAAAGGCGCGAACGTGAGTTTCGTCAACTACTCAGAAGGTAACACTATGGTTGATGTTGGCGCTGCGAACCTTTCAGAAGTGTCTACGGTTCAGGTTGGTATCTTCAACAAAACCAACAAAATCGAAGGCGTACAAGTTGGTCTGATCAACTGTGCTGACAACGGTTTCTTCCCGTGCTTCCCGATTGTAAACTTTGCTAAATAACGCTGTCGTTTAGCCTTTGGTTCTCCCATTGGCGAGCAACGTTCAGTTAGTGCATTAGCTTTTAGTTACGCATACGTGATTAAAGACTAAGCCTATCAACGCCTAAACCCTTGTTTGGGCGTTATTACATTCAATTCTACTTCCACGATAAACTTCTCAAATTACCCAATAAGCATGTTGTTTTATATTTGTTGTTGCGATGTTTGAATTTATAGGTACAATGTGCGATAAATCCCTAATGATGATTTATATGCTTTGATTAACCACCATACCGTCGATTTTAAAAAGGCTTTCTTAGGCCTGACCGCCAGTTTTTTAGTAGTTTTGAGCTTGTTGCTCGTTGATTCAGCGGAAGAATCAGATAAACAGTATGGAATGGAAAACCAAGGCGTGACACGCTCTTTAGCGGAGCTCACACAGATCATAAATGCGCTTGAGTACAACATCACTGCGCTTTATCCACTGCATGGGGATACCTACGTATTCTCGCATGACAAAAAGATCGAGGGTGAGACGTGTTACTTCACCAGTGAGGAGCAACATGCCCCTCGTTTTGATTTTATGTTCTCTGGCCCTCGCGAGATGTGCAACCCGGAATCGGACCTTTATACCGAAGCGGGTAAGCGCCTGTTCATCGCGCCGACCATGGCTTATTTTGCCAATACCATTGATACCATCTCTGCGATTTATTTCATTTCAAAAGAGAAATTCATTATCTCTTCGCCTTCTGATTTTGCCAGTTACATTAAGGGCGACACCTTTGATTCGGTTGTTAATAGCAGGCCTTATTGGGTGAACACGATTCGCTTTGGCTTAGCTCAAGGGCAAGACCAAGTGGTGTATACCGGCCAATATGATGACTACCTGACAGGTCAGAAAGTGGTGACCTTAACCAAAGGAATCTACGTTAATGGTGAGTTTAAAGGGGTATTGGGTGTCGATGGTTATGTCTCGAACCTAGTATCGAACCCTACCCATGGCTATAAAGTCACAAGTACTCGAGGCGCAAACAAATACGGTTTTATGGATTTTACGTATTCCAAGCCTCTGTATGTTGATGACATTAACACCCAGCTATATCTGAGTATTGAAGAAGATAAGAGCGAGCACTTTCTGCATGTATTGGAGATGGAGAAGATTCAGCTTTCGATACTGTTGGTTTTGTATCTGCTCTCGGTTTTATGGCTATGGCGCTTCTATACAAGACAAGAGCACCAGCGTTTAAATGAGCTAGCAATGCGCGACCCATTAACGGGCTTGCTGAATCGACGTGGTTTTGAGGCTCGATTACTGGCGCAAGATGAAGAGCCGATTATTGGTGTTGGCGTGTTTGATATCGATGATTTCAAAGTCGTTAATGATCAGCATGGCCATAAAGTGGGGGACGAGGTGATTTGCCATGTTGCTCGGTTGATGCTGAACAGCGTTAGACAGCAAGATATCGTGGCTCGATTTGGTGGCGAAGAGTTTGTTGTCGCGATTACGGGTGAATCGTCTGAGTTGCTTTCATCGATCTTTGAGCGAATTCAAAACGACATTAGCCTACAGAGTTATCGATGCCCTACGGGTGACAAGATTAGTATCTCAGTGTCTGGTGGCGCGACGCTTTACTCTTTGTATAAGTTCGACAGCGTAGGGCACTTGTGGGAAAACCAGAGTATTCGTTCGTCTGATGAGCAGCTCTATAAGGCAAAGGCTGCGGGTAAGAATCAGGTGTGTATTCAGGTGTATTAAGTTCTCCCAAAATAATGCGAAGCCTAGTCGTTTGACTAGGCTTCTTTGTATCATTGGCATTACCACTAAGGCTATCAAGTGCTGCGCTATTTCTTCACGCGACCTTTTCGCATCCACTTTTGGTGAACGCCACGACGTAAGCTTTGGAAGCTGTTTTCCACTTTATCGACACCAAGCAGAATCACTAGCGCCATTAGCGTGATAATGACCGATTGGGAAAGATGCCCTAGTGCGATCATCATACCTAATGCTGCGAGTACCCAGATAATTGCGGCTGAAGTCACGCCATGAATCTTGCCATCCAGTGTCATCATTACACCAGCCCCAAGAAATCCAACACCCGTAATTATCTGACCAAGCACACGAGCTTGATCGAGTGTGTTAGGGGAAAGGCTAATCGCCATCGTAAGGAAGAAATAGGTACCACTGATGATCAGAATCGATGTTCGGATTCCGACGGGTTTACCGCGTGTTTGCCTTTCGATTCCGATTAAAGAACCACACAGCATGCATGCAGCGAGGCCTGCCCAGCTAAAGGGGGCAAGGTTGAGAGTTTGTTCTATAAATTGTGACATATCACCCCTCCTAAAAATTTAGAATAGAGCCGAGTATGCTAATAATAGACCGGACGATCGAACAAAAACTTTTTGTCTTAACGATTGATAAAGATTACTTAAAGTCTAGCAGCCGTCTGTTGTTAAGGTGAAGACAGGTGTCGTGGTCTCCGTCGCTTCTTGGTACTCAAGATAACAGTTATCTGCCTGATTTTTTCGGCTCGAAGGCGCATAAAGAATAATGCCATCGTTCGCGTCAGTGTTGGTAAAGAACCAGTCAGCCCTGCCCGTATCCCAAACCGCATCCAAGAACGTGGATTCGATAAGCATTGACCAAGTTTGATCGTTCATCGCTGCAGGATAACCATAGACCACTGAGATATTGTCACCCTCAACATTAATCGATGCGCTAGCTGCTTTATCTAAGCCCAATGCTGATGTCTTACCATAAAGCATAGCACTTGCGCCCTCCATTCCGCCTTTAAGGCCGTTTAATGTCGAGATACGAGCATCGGTTTGAAGGTTGAGGAACTTAGAAGCTGCAGTGACCGACACAATACCTAGAATCACGATCACCACGACCAGCTCGATGATGGTGAAACCTCTTGAGCTGAACCTAAGCGCTGGTTGAGATGTGGTTGCTGGTGGAGCAACTGAGGTATTGTGTTTCATTGATACAACTTCTCTATTCAATGTGTAGGTCGAGCGGTGTCTTGCTGCTGCGTCCGCCAATCTCACGGGTTAACTTAGGTACTAGGTAGCCAGAAACCTCAGAGATTAATCCTTTAAAGTGATGCTTCGCCTCTTCATCTGAAGTATAGAAGTGCGCTGCGCCCTGAACCTTATCAAGTACATGCATATAGTAAGGTAAAATACCGGCGTCGAATAGCTTTTCGCTTAATTCTTTCAATGAGTTAGCGCTGTTGTTTACGCCTTTAAGCATCACGCCTTGGTTGAGCAGAGTAGCACCACTTAACTTAAGCTTGTGGAAAGCTTGTTTGAGCTCTAAGTTAATTTCGTTGGCATGGTTAATGTGGCTGACCATCACCACATTAAGGCGAGTTTGAGCTAACAATTGGCACAGTTCATCCGTTACTCGAGCGGGAATCACAACCGGTAATCGGCTATGAATTCGAACTGTTTTCACATGTGGAATTTGTGCGATAGCATGAATTAGCCACTCTAGTTCGCTGTCTTTTGCCATCAGTGGATCACCACCTGACAAGATAACTTCGTTGATCTCTGGGTGAGCAGCCACATAGTTTAGGTTGGTTTGCCAAACAGACTTCGAGCCCTTGTTATCTTGGTAAGGGAAGTGACGACGGAAGCAGTAGCGGCAGTTAATCGCACAACCGCCTTTCACAATCATCAGTGCACGGTTTTTGTATTTATGCAGTAGCCCGGGAATGGCGTTGTCTTGCTCTTCCAAAGGATCGGCGGAATAGCCTTGGTGTACCTCAAACTCTTCGCTTAGCGGTAAAATTTGTCGTAGCAATGGATCGTGTGGGTTGCCTTTTTCCATTCGTTCGACAAAGCTAAGAGGTACCCGAAGTGCAAATAACTCACGAGCAGCGAAGCCTGCTTGCCACGGTGTTGGGTCTATTTCCAATGCCTCAAGCAGTTTTGTCGGGTCAGAGATCGCATTCGATAGTTGTTTGAGCCAGTTTTGCTCAACAGATTCGACTTTTCGGGTTATGATATGCGGCATTGAAATTAACTCAAAGATGTGGAAGAGAAAATCATGGCGTCAGTAAGCACCAATGAATTCAAAGGCGGTTTAAAATTCATGATGGATAACGAGCCTTGCTCAATTATCGAAAATGAATACGTTAAGCCAGGTAAAGGCCAAGCGTTTAACCGTGTTAAACTTCGTAAACTGCTGTCAGGCAAAGTGTTAGAGAAAACATTTAAGTCAGGCGATACAGTAGAACTAGCGGACGTTGTAGACGTTGAACTAGGCTACCTATACAGCGATGGCGAATTCTACCACTTCATGAACAACGAAACATTCGAGCAAATCGCTGCTGATGCAAAAGCAGTAGGCGAGATTTCTAAATGGTTAGTTGAAAACGACGTATGTACTCTAACGTTGTGGAATGATAACCCTATCACAGTAACTCCACCAAACTTTGTTGAGATCGCAGTAACAGAAACCGATCCTGGCCTTAAAGGCGACACACAAGGTACTGGCGGTAAGCCTGCAACTCTAGCAACTGGCGCGGTAGTTCGCGTACCTCTATTCATCGCAATCGGTGAAGTTGTTAAAGTTGATACTCGTACTGGCGAATACGTTGGTCGTGTGAAGTAATTGACTTCAAGTATCTGAAAAAGGTCGCTTAGGCGGCCTTTTTTTGTATCCCAAGATCAGATTCGCGTAAACGAGATGCGGGATGCGAGATACGAAGAGCTGGAAGAGCAGATATGTGTGAACGAGATGCGAGATACGAAAAGCAGGAAGATCAGAGCCGAGTCAGAGAGATAAGATATTCAACAAATAACAAAAAAGCAGAGCTGGATAACCTAGCTCTGCTTTTGTTTTCTGCTCTTAAGCTCTTCGATACTCGTTTACCCGAATCTCGAATCTGCCCTTAACTCTTAAATCATAAAGATGAAAATAACAGACAATGCGCTGATTAGGCCTGCAACGAAGTAGCAGCCCACTTTACCTGCAACGCCGACATGGAACTTAAGGTCGTGCATGCCGTGGTGAAGACGGTGCATTGCGTGCCATATTGGCAGTGCTAGCGTACCGATGATGAATAGCGCACCGATAATGCTGGTGGCGAATTCAGACACACGCTCGTAGCTCATTGCGTCCGCATCGATGATGCCCATTGGCACTAAGATACCTAACACTAGAACCGTGATTGGTGTGATCATCGCAAACCAAGTACCGCCAGCCCCAAATAGGCCCCACCAGATTGGTTCATCAGAGCGTTGTGGGTTGTGGTTAACAGGTTTTACTTTGTAATTTGTGTTCATAACGAAAGCTCCTTACACCACAACAAGAACGATTAAAGAAATAAAAGCCACCGCTGCCCACTGGGTCAGTACGATGATTTTTTTATCAACCAATTTGCCTTTAAGACGGATTGGCATTACTTGAGGCATCATGCTGAAGAAGGTTTGAGCGTGCAGCAAGCTGCCTAGCAGTGCCACGATGTTGATACCAACGACGATAGGGTTAGCCATAAAGCTCAACCAACCAGCCCAAGCTTCAGGCCCTTTCACTAGTGCACCCAAACCGAAGGTTAGGAACAGAGTGAATAGAATCAAAGGCAGTACAGTCGCTTCACGTAGCATGTAGAAGCGGTAGAACGGATGGTTGCTCCACCATGTTCTCTTCATCTCACGAACATAAGGCTTACGATTGCTCATATTATGCCTCCTCTGCTGTTTTTACTTGCGATCCGTCTGGCTTGAACATCGAAATAACGAAGTCCATTGAAGACTCAACTTTACCTTGGTTTACTGCAGCCGCTGGGTCTACTTTCTTCGGACATACGTCAGAACAGTAACCTACAAACGTACAGCCCCAAGCGCCATTGTCGCCATTGATAAGCTTCATACGTTCGGCTTTACCATTGTCACGGCTATCTAGGTTGTAGCGGTGAGCAAGAGCAAGTGCCGCAGGGCCGATGAACTCAGGGTTTAGACCAAACTGAGGACATGCTGCGTAACACAAACCACAGTTGATGCAGCCAGCGAACTGCTTGTATTTCGCCATTTGCTCTGGAGTTTGGATGTTCGTGCCGTCTTCTGGCTTACGGTCGTTACCAATGATGTAAGGCTTGATCGCTTCAAGGCGCTCGATGAACGGCGTCATGTCGACAATCAAATCTTTTTCGATTGGGAAGTTAGCTAAAGGCTCAATCTTGAAGCCATTCGGGTAGTCACGTAAGAAGCTCTTACACGCCAGTTTTGGCACGCCATCAACCATGATGCCGCAAGAACCACAAATCGCCATACGACAAGACCAACGGTAAGACAGGTCTTTATCTAGGTTGTCTTTGATGTAACCGATCGCATCAAGTACTGACATGGTTTCATCAAACGGAACTTCAAAGGTTTGAAAGTGAGGTTCTGCATCGTGCTCAGGGTCATAACGCAGGATTTCAATTTTTTGGATTCGATTCGCTGACATTATGCTTGCTCCTCTTCGCTCTTCTTAGCATTCTCTTCTGCTGCTTTTTCAGCGGCAGCGGCTTTCTCTGCAGCTTCACCGTACAGACGAGCTTTAGGTTGAGATTTAGTAATCTTAACGCCGCTGTAGTCGATGGTTGGTGCTGCATCTTCGTTGTAGAAAGATAGAGAGTGTTTCAGGAAGTTTACGTCATCACGTTCTGTGCAGTTGTCGTCTAGACGTTGGTGTGCACCGCGAGACTCTTTACGAAGGATCGCTGAGTGAACCATCGCTTCTGCAACTTCAAGACCGTAACCCACTTCGATAGCGTAAAGTAGGTCAGTGTTGAATACTTTGCCTTTGTCTTTAATGCTGATCTTCTTGTAGCGAGCTTTCAGTTCAGTGAGTTTGTCGATGGTCTTTTGCATCAAGTCTTCTTGACGGTAGATACCACAACCCGCTTCCATGGTGTGACCCATTTCAGTACGGATATCAGCCCAGTTCTCGTCGCCTTCTTGAGCCAAGATGCCTGCGATGCGATCTTCAACCGCTTTCACTTGCTTAGCGATAGACTCTTCGTTCCAGCCTTTGAATTCAGCAGCGCGTTTCACCGCTTCTTCACCAGCAACGCGGCCAAATACTACGAACTCAGCCAGTGAGTTAGAACCTAGGCGGTTTGCACCGTGTAGGCCAACTGAAGCACATTCACCAACGGCGAATAGGCCTTTAATACGAGTTTCACAGGTACCGTTAGTTTCAATACCACCCATGGTGTAGTGAACGGTTGGACGAATTGGGATCGGCTCTTTTGCTGGGTCTACGTTTACGTACGCTTTTGCAAGCTCACAGATGAACGGTAGACGCTCTTGCAGGTACTCTTCACCAAGGTGGCGAAGGTCAAGGTGCACGACATCACCAAGTGGGTGCTTGATGGTGTTGCCTTTCTGCTGTTCGTGCCAGAATGCTTGAGAAACTTTGTCACGTGGACCCAGTTCCATGTATTTGTTTTTCGGCTCGCCCACTGGAGTTTCAGGGCCCATGCCGTAATCTTGCAGGTAACGGTAGCCGTTCTTGTTGACGATGATACCGCCTTCACCACGACAACCTTCGGTCATCAAGATGCCAGTGCCCGGTAGGCCTGTTGGGTGGTATTGAACGAACTCCATATCACGCAGTGGTACACCGTGGCGATAAGCCATTGCCATACCGTCGCCAGTTACGATGCCGCCGTTGGTATTACAGTGGTAAACACGACCTGCGCCGCCGGTTGCTAGAACAACAGATTTTGCTTTGATGGTAACAAGCTCACCTTCAGACATGTGAATCGCGATTAGGCCTTGTACTTCGCCATCTTCAACGCCGCTCTGGTTTTCTACGAGAAGGTCCACCACAAAGTACTCATCAAATCGTTTGATTGTGTCGTACTTCATCGAAGTCTGGAACAGAGTATGAAGCATGTGGAAGCCGGTTTTATCCGCTGCGAACCACGTTCTCTCTACCTTCATACCGCCGAATCGGCGTACGTTTACTTCACCGTTTTCTTTACGACTCCATGGGCAGCCCCATTGTTCCATTTGGATCATTTCGCGAGTCGAGTTTTCAACAAAGTATTCAACAACATCCTGTTCACATAGCCAGTCGCCACCGCCAACAGTATCGTTGAAGTGGTTATCTAGGCTATCTTCGTCTTTAATTACCGCTGCTGAACCGCCTTCTGCCGCTACCGTGTGCGAACGCATTGGGTAAACTTTAGAAATCAGTGCTACTTCCAGTTCAGGATTAGCTTCAGCCGCAGCAATAGCTGTACGAAGACCAGCGCCGCCTGCGCCGATGACTGCGATATCTGTGGTAATTGTCTTCACAGTTATTCTCCAGTGTGATGCGGAGTATTCCGCTTGTTATTATAAAAAGCCTATTTAGGAGGTTCTAAATTGTAGGAACCATTTAGCACCCCTAAGCCTTAAGTGGTAGGTTCAGTGTAAGAGAGGAAGGTATTCGAAAAGTTGATGCATTTGGGTTTTTAGGTCGGTAATGCATATGGAGGCATAGAAATTATAGGTTATGTGACTGCAATCACGGCAATGAATCGTTGATAACGATTAACCCACAGGACGGGTGTTAACGGCTTGTTGAGTATGATTTTTGTTATCAATGTTGATGTGAAATCTGTATTGATAATTGTATTGTAGAACGTAATTTTCTGGCTTCATTAAAACAACATTTTGCTTTCACGAATAGAAAGATAGAAGCTTACAAAAGCGATGAAAGGTGGTAATTTTCGTCGCCTAGAATTCAGTAATATGGAACTCAATAATGCACTCTACATGGCAACCGGCCGCAACCATTAAACAGTTAAAGCAACGTGCTGATATCCTTAATCAAATTCGTCAGTTCTTTGCTGAGCGAAACGTGATGGAAGTGGATACGCCTGCGATGAGCCACGCCACGGTGACGGACGTGCATTTGCATACTTTCAAAACTGAATTCGTAGGGCCGGGTTATGCGCACGGTCAGCCTCTGTTCTTTATGACTAGCCCTGAGTTTCATATGAAACGTCTATTAGCGGCGGGCAGTGGCTGTATTTACCAAATTTGTAAGTCTTTCCGTAACGAAGAAAATGGCCGTTACCACAACCCTGAGTTCACCATGTTGGAGTGGTATCGCGTTGGCTTTGATCATCATGACCTGATGGATGAAATGGATTTGCTGTTACAGCAGGTACTTAAATCGGGCTCAGCAGAGCGAATGACTTACCAACAAGCCTTTATTGACGTGTTAGGTGTGTGTCCACTGGAAGATTCGATGGATACGCTAAAGCAAGCTGCGGCGAAACTTGGGCTCAGCGACATTGCAGAACCAGAAGAAGACCGCGACACCTTGCTGCAGCTGCTGTTTAGTATTGGGGTTGAAGCTAAGATAGGGCAACAAGTGCCTGCGTTTGTTTATGACTTCCCAGCATCACAAGCGGCGTTAGCCAAGATTAACCCGAATGATCCACGAGTGGCGGATCGCTTTGAGGTGTATTTCAAAGGGATTGAATTGGCAAACGGCTTCCATGAGCTGGATAAACCACAAGAGCAGCTCAAGCGCTTTGAAGATGACAATGCCAAACGCATTGAGATGGGCTTATCGCCTCAACCGATTGACCATCATTTGATTGAGGCGTTAAAAGCGGGCTTACCAGACTGTGCGGGTGTTGCGTTAGGTATCGACCGTCTGATCATGCTGGCGTTAGGTTATGACCACATCGATGACGTGACCGCTTTTCCGTTCCCGCGCTCTTAGCTCTCTGTTCAGTTAGTCTTACTTACTGTTTGACTAACTGACTTGAATCCCAGTACCACTATCTTACTAGAATACCTGTACCCAATACGGCAACAATAGCCCCGATCCAAGCGTAGGCGTTCGGTCTCTGCTTGGTGTACAGCCAGAGTATCGGTAACAACATGATTGGCGTGGTTGAAGATAACAGAGCGACCATGCCGACATTACCTTCCTGCAGCGCATACAAAATCAGCGTCATTCCCACCGCCATCGCTAAAAACCCGTTAACTGCGGTAATCGCAAATATTTGACCATTCATTGGGTTGATTGCGCGTGAGAGCTTGGCGCCCGTTAAGCGAAATACGGAATGGGCAACAAAAGCGGTGATCATACGAATCGCTGAAGCGGCAACAGGGTCTATGCTGGTTTGCATCACGGGTTTTGCAATAATACCGCCCAAGGCTTGGCAAATAGCGGCAGTGATTCCGAGAGCTACACCAATCCACACGGTGCCCTTGATGGTTTCGAGTTGGTTGTTGGCTTGTCCTCGACGACCAAAGAATATCGCGGTTAAAACGCCGCTAAACACCAAAGCCGAGCCAATCAGCTCCACCGAAGTCATGCTTTCGCTAAATAGGAAGTAACCAAGAATTGCCGAGAACACGGCGTGACAAGAGAACAGCAAACCTGCTTGGCGCGGTCCCATTCTGTTCAAACAAGCAAATAGGGCGGTATCACCAATGAAGATGCCAATTAGCCCAGACAGCATCATCGGCGTGACTAGGTCTGCTTCGACCGTTGACCAGCCACCAGTAAACCAAGCCATGCTCGATAAGATGATAGCAGTGCAACCCATGCGCCAACGGCTATAGGCGAAAGAACCTAAGTGTTGAGCAGGCTTTACTGACATCAGGCTCGCGATGGCCCAAAGAAAAGCGGCAGCAAGAGCCAACCATTCGAATCCCATTGAAGTGTACGTCCGTGTCAAAATGTAGAAGTGGGGGATTCAATATGCACTAAACCTTCCAGATAGCAAAGACGTGATTACTATCTGGAAGGGCATTAGTAGGGATTAACGTGCTAGGTGATGATAAACAGGGCGAGGTAAACCATCAGCAAGCCCACAATACCTAAGATGATGCCCATCTTCGCCATGTCTTTGCTTTCGATAAGCCCGGTCGAGTAGGCCAGTGAGTTTGGTGGTGTCGATACTGGCAGAATCATGCCAAGTGACGCAGAGAAGGCGACCACAACCAGCAAGCCCTGTAGACCACCAATCGCAACTAGGCTTTCCATGGAAGCACCAATTGCAGCGGCTATCGGCATCAGCAAGTTGGCCGTCGCAGTGTTTGACATGAAGTTCGCCATTAACCAACACACAATAGATAATGTCAGTACCACAGCTGCAGGTGACAGCGATTCATAGTCAATTGCGTGTGCGAGTGCAGCGGCTAAGCCTGTTTTATCTAAGCCAATACCAATCGCAATACCACCTGCGACCAGCCACAACACATCCCAGTTAATCAGCTTGAGCTCTTCTTTACCCATGATGCCAGTGAGCGTAAACACAGCCAGTGGAATGATAGACACGACATAGGTGTTCATGCCGTGCAGTTTGGTGGTCATCCACAATAAGATTGTCGCAGCGAAGGTGATGTAAACCACAATCGCTCGCCAGCTCTTTCTAAATTGTCCATCGAGCTTGAGCACCATGTTTCTTTCTTTAGAAGGGAAGAGTTTTTGTAGAAGAAACCAAGCGATGGTGAGTTGGATGATCACAAAGGGTAAGCCCATCATCATCCAGCTGAGGAAGTCGATGGTATTTTCACCCGTTAGGTATTGCAGCGCGATGGCATTGGGCGGTGTACCGATTGGGGTTGCGATACCGCCAGTATTGGCAGCAATTGGAATACACAACACGAGCGCTTTGATACCCATATCGCCTTTTGGTGCAGATGCCACGATAGGGCCGAGCAGCGCAAGCATCATTACCGTCGTTGCGGTATTTGACATGAACATTGAGAACACGGCGGTGATCAGCATTAAGCCGAGCATAATGAAGCGCGGTTCTGTACCAAATGGTTTAAGTAGCACTCGAGCTAGGTTGTTATCGAGTTCGTACTTGGATGCGGATATCGCAAGAGCAAAGCCACCCATGAAAAGGATGATGATTGGTGATGAAAATGCACCGAAGATGTCGGTATATTTGATTAACTCACCGAGATCGTGCCCCGCTGGTGGATTTCTAAACAGGTGTAAACCTTTGTCAGATATCATCACCAGTTCAAGCGCAATGATCAAAATGGAAGTGGCGAATACCGGAACAGGTTCAAGCACCCACAGCAGGGCTGCTAATAAGAATATCGCCAACAGGCGGTGTTGAATCAGCGTGAGATCATCGATTGGTATTGAATCTATCGGCATGAATAACACGCCTAAGGGAATCGCAAAACAAATCAACAGCTTGACCAGAACGCCAACATTGAGTTTAGGCATGTACAAAGACCCTATAAATAAAATATCTTCAAATAGAGTAAGTTATCTGGATTTCTGGTACTTGGAGACGGGTTGGAAAATCAAAAAGTTGTTTAAGGTTTCGACAGTTGTTTTGTTTTTGGTCAATCTTTTATCTGGGCAATTAGAGACAAGAGTGAGAAGCAGCAGGTGGCTGGGCAGGGTTTGAAAGATTGAGTTGTTAGAGCTTGAGTAGCAAATGAATCGGTAGAGTTAAGAAAAAGGCGCGTTCTTCTCTGAAATAGAAAAAGTAACGCGCCTTGAAAGCTTAAATGAGTTAACTCAAATTGTTAAGCTTGGTCAGTGTTCTCAGCAGAATCGGTAACAACATCGTCATTTGCTTGCGCTTCTTTGCCAGCAATGTGCGCGAAAGGTGTACCAAGAACCGTTTTCTCGCCATTTTGCATAGTGTCGTCAAACTTGATCGCATCTTTAGCGAACAGGTTGATAACGGTTGAACCAAGCTTAAAGCGGCCCATCTCTTCGCCTTTCTTCAAGATGATTGCTTTGTCACCTTGTGCAGGGTAATCCCATTTGTAAACCGAGTTACCACGAGGTGGGGTGATGGTACCTGCCCATACTTGCTCGATGCTACCTACGATCGTTGCGCCAACCAGCACTTGTGCCATTGGGCCAAATTCCGTATCGAAGATACAAACGACACGCTCATTACGTGCGAATAGGTTTGGAACGTTTTCTGCCGTTAACGGGTTAACTGAGAAAAGGTCACCTGGAACGTAGATCATCTGGCGCAGTGTGCCGTCGCATGGCATGTGCACGCGGTGGTAATCACTTGGAGACAGGTAAAGCGTTGCGAATTCACCGTCTTTAAATTCATCCGCTAGCGCAGCATCACCACCCAATAGCTCGCGAGCTGAGTAGTTATGGCCTTTCGCTTGAATCAGTTGACCGTCAGTAATTGGGCCAAATTGGCTCACACGTGCATCTGCAGGGTGAACAATAACAGATTCACCTTCGGCGATAGGGCGCATGCCTTCTTTCAATTCACGCACGAAGAATTCATTGAATGTTTTAAAGTGTTTTGGATCGCTATGCAGAGCTTCATCCATGTTCACTTTGTATTGCTTGATGAACCAGTTGATGATCGCTGTCGTTAAGCCGCCCGCTTTAGCAGACGCAAGTTTGCCGACTAGGCGAGTTAATCCATGTTGTGGAATCCAGTACTGCAATCCAACTTTAATCTTATCCATTGTATTAATTTTCCAATGCTAATTGTTTTTCAATTAAATCTGTCGATGACGGTTTAGGGCGCGAGATGTTACTTAAATTCGCGCCAATTGTCAGTAAATGCACACATTTGTTCACAAAAACGCGATTAGAGATCGGCTTTTTTGTTGCGTGAATACTGACGGTTATCTTTGTTACTCGCCATGCTTTCAATGATGCGGTGGTAGTTGTCGAAACGTAATCGACTGATCTTTCCGTTTTCTACCGCTTCGCGCAGGATGCAGCCTGGGTCATCAATGTGTTTACAGTCACGGAACTTACAACCGCCAAGGTAAGGCTTGAACTCGATAAAGGCTTCAGTGATTTCGTCGGCCTCTAGGTGCCATAGGCCGAATTCACGCACTCCTGGTGAATCAATCAGATCACCACCAGAAGGGAAGTGGTATAAACGAGCTGCCGTGGTTGTGTGCTGACCAAGACCTGAGTTCTCAGAGACTTCGCCTTCTTCAATGTCTAGCGTTGGCATTAATGCATTCACTAGGCTTGATTTACCCACA
Source organism: Vibrio sp. 10N.261.55.A10 (assembly GCF_041470825.1). Taxonomy (NCBI): domain Bacteria; kingdom Pseudomonadati; phylum Pseudomonadota; class Gammaproteobacteria; order Vibrionales; family Vibrionaceae; genus Vibrio; species Vibrio sp. 10N.261.55.A10. Next base: position 95,148 of record NZ_JBFRNC010000046.1, read on the forward strand.
CCCGATTGACCAACAAAGATGTTGATACGGTCTTTGAGTTCAGCTTCCAGCTCTTTGATGCCGTAGCCAGACTCTTTACTCACGAACATCACTTTGTAGCCGATCTTTTCGTACTCTTTAAGTGTTTCACGATATTCAGCAATCTGCTCATCAGTCAGTAGGTCGACCTTATTTAGCACAACAAGTGGTGCGATGTTCACTGTTTCTGAAGCAATTAGGTAACGGTCGATAATATTAAGTGATAGCTCTGGTAGCACAGCCGATACGATAACCATTTGGTCGACGTTCGCAGCAACCGGCTTTAGGCCATCGTAGTAATCAGGGCGAGTCAGCATTGAAGTTCTCGGTTCAACCGCTTCCACAACGCCAGAAATGCCGGCCATGGATTCTAAGCCTGCACGCCAAGTCACTCGGTCACCAGAAACTAAAGTCTCGATACTACGGCGTAAGTTACAACGATGAACTTCGTTAGTTTCAAGATCTTCGATATCAGCATGTTGGCCAAAGCGCGTAATCACGAGTCCGCTTTTGGTTCCGCCAAGCATGTTCTCATCCCATTGGATAGAATCTTCTTTCTTGAGTCGCTTGTTCTGGTTGCTACGTACACGACGTACTTGACCTTTGGTTAACTTCTTTTTTTTAGCCACAATTTTTCACTTAACACATCTAACTTGATGATTGGGGACTCAAACAGGGTGTTGCTGGTACCACGTGATTTCGATGGTCCTAAAGCTAGTTTGAGTATAGTTATTTGGGTATAGTACCTCTTTTACACATAAACAAATAGGCGACGCCTTATGTCCTTTAGCGATCAGAACCTTATTTGGGTTGATCTAGAGATGACAGGACTTGATCCTGAAACTCATAAAATCATTGAAATTGCTACTATCGTTACTGATAGTGAGCTTAACATCCTGGCTGAAGGGCCTGTTTTGGCTATTCACCAACCCCAGAGTGAATTAGACAAGATGGACGAGTGGTGCACAACGACGCACACTGGCAGCGGCCTTGTGAAGCGAATTCAAGAAAGCACGGTTTCAGAGCAAGATGCCATCCAACAAACGATTGAGTTTCTTGAAAAATGGGTACCAAAAGGTAAGTCGCCGATTTGTGGCAACAGCATTGGTCAAGACCGTCGTTTCCTATACAAGCACATGCCAGAGTTAGAAGAGTACTTCCACTACCGCTATGTCGACGTAAGCACGCTTAAAGAGCTGACTCGTCGTTGGAAACCTGAAGTGTTAGATGGTTTTTCTAAGTCGGGAAGTCACCTTGCGTTAGACGATATTCGAGAGTCGATCGCCGAGCTGCAGTACTACCGAAAAACGATTATTAACATCTAGTCGAATAAAAGGATCACGTTTATCTAACTTTTCAGGGACATAAGAGCCGTTTTTTTTGCAAATCTGTGTGCTTTTACAGCAGTTGAGTAAAAACTTTCGTAATTTTGCATTAAGGACTTGCATCACAAAAAAATGCTCTTATAATTCGCAGCCCTGAACGGCGAAAGACGTTTTCAGATTGCGATACTAGCTCAGTTGGTAGAGCGCAACCTTGCCAAGGTTGAGGTCATCGGTTCGAACCCGATGTATCGCTCCAATTTGTAGGTTACGGCGAAAGCGGTAATCGAAAGGTGAAAGACCTTTTATAATGCGATACTAGCTCAGTTGGTAGAGCGCAACCTTGCCAAGGTTGAGGTCATCGGTTCGAACCCGATGTATCGCTCCAATTTAAGCCTCATTGTCTTAAACAATGCA
>NZ_JBFRNC010000047.1:0-10241 GCF_041470825.1 Vibrio sp. 10N.261.55.A10
AGATCAACACGCCCTAGTGAATCATATATTCCGTCTACTGAATCAATCCCATTCATAATCTATGCCGAATTCTTCCTTTGCATCATTTCAACTTATCTTTAGAGAAAGGCAATCGACATGATTAGCGCGATGAAAACTTCACTATCAATGAACTTCGGGGCTCGTCGCTATGAATCTAACTCGTTATAAAAAATCATGACAAGTGTCTGGACAAAAACGTTCCAAGAAAATGATCCTAAAACAGCACTATTTCTAAATTAATATTTATCGTTAGAGGTGATGACGATTGGGGTTTACACGCAAGTTACTACAAGTAGTGTAATAAAGGCTCCAGCAAAGCACTAGAGCCTTAAATACCATTAGAAATTGAATCTAATTAGTAGCCTCAAGCTCTTTCTCTGCAACCGACAGCATCTCAAACTCTTCCTCAGCGGTCGATGCGACCAATTTATTACGGCTATATAGGCCATAATAAGCACCACCAATCACAAAGAGTCCCATAGTCATAAAGAATGCAGATGGGTCAAAAGCATAAACACCCGTCATTGCAATAAGCGACAGCACTAGTGAAGTGCCGGAAGTCAGCATGCCACCCGGTGTTTTGTATGGACGGTGAAGCTCTGGTTGCTTGATACGCAACAATATATGACTAAGCGACATTAATGCATAAGACACTGTCGCCCCCACTACCGCCATCGCCAAGATCAGGTCGCCTTCTCCGGTCAATGACACAGCAAAACCAAACACACCCGGCACCACTAAAGCACGAGCAGGCACTTTGTTTTTGTTTGTAAGCGACAAGCTTTGAGGCAAGTAACCCGCACGAGACAATGCAAACACTAAGCGGCTATAACCGTAGATAATCGAGAAGAATGAAGCAATAAGTCCTGCAAGTCCTAGTATATTAACAGCCGTTGCAACGGTTGGATTACCGGTCAACTTCAAGGCATCGACTAGAGGAACGGCACTATTCGCAATCGCTTCAGAACCCACAGCGCCCGCAAGCAGCAGAACGACTAAGGTAGCGGTGACTAGTAAGAATAACATTGCGCCGATAATACCTTTGGGTACATCCTTGGCCGGGTTTTTCGCCTCTTCAGCAGCCAGTGGAACCCCTTCTACCGCAAGAAAAAGCCACATTGCAAACGGTAGTGCCGCCCATACACCATACCAACCAAAAGGAAGTAGTTCTGTGGCTTGTGCGGTTGCCGGAGCGATATCAAACAGATTATTAGCATCAAACTCACTAACCAATACGCCTGCTGTCATAAGAATTGCTAGTACGGCTAACCCACTGATGACCATCATGACTTTCAGAGCTTCTCCTACCCCTGCCATATGAATACCGATAAAGATGGCATAAAAGATCGCGTAAACAAGAGGACCATCGATACCCATTAGTTCATTCACCGCTGAGCCAATAAAAATGACAATCGCGGCAGGTGCAAGGGCATACTCAATTAAGACGGATAAGCCGGTAAAAAATCCCCCCGTTGGTCCCATGGCTTGTCGAGCAAAACTATAGCCACCTCCTGCAGCGGGAATAGCCGCAGACATCTCCGCCAAAGAAAGGACAAGGGTAAAGTACATCACCGCCATAGCAATTGCAGCAATAAGAAAGCCTCCCCAACCAGCTTGACCGATACCAAAGTTCCAGCCTGCAAAGTCACCAGAGATCACGTATGAAACGCCTAACCCTGCTAGCAAAATCCACCCAGCAGTGCCCCTTTTAAGTTGTCTTTGCGCCAAATATTCCTGATGTTCTGACATTGTAAATCCCTCTATTTTTGTCTTTTATCCAATTAAAAAATTGCCTGTGTGCTTGTCTTCTAACTGCTCACCACCTTCTTCCTCGATACTCGAACGGTCTTTAAGGTTGACCCCAGAAAGCTCTAGCCGACGAGCTTCCTTCAATAGGTATACCGCTCGCTTACACGCATCTTCATAAGCCAACCCCTGTGGGCGAATATTAGAAATGCAGTTCCTATCAGAGTCTTTTGCTCCTCTTCTTGCCTGCCAAGTCAGGTACATACCCATGCTATCTGGAGAGGTCAGTCCCGGGCGTTCACCAATCAAAACCACCACCATCTTGGCTTGTAAGCACTCGCAAACATCATCTCCTATTGCCACTCGGCCCTGCCTCACAACAGTAATAGGAGCAACATGCCACGGCACTTCGTCTTCCCCTAATAAAGAAAGCAGATGCTCAATGACTGGATTTGCATGATTTTGAATGGCAATTGAAGACAAGCCATCAGCCACTACTATCGCGAGATCAAACGGGGGAGACTCTGAATGAAGAACGGCTTGCAACTGATTCCAACAGACGTCATCAAGCTCACGACCAAGATCCGGCCTTTGCAAATACATGAATCTGTCTGTCGCTTTGCTGTGCGCCTTAATTGGTGCCTGAGAAGTGTGTTGAATGACCGAGTTTGATTGAGCGATGAGCTCAACCAATGAATCCACATCTAAAGCACAATGAACGGCATCCATCGCCTGTGCATGGTCGAGTTGAAATGAAAGCAACTCTTTAGTTGGAACGCTATTTCCACTTCGACCCAGTGCAATACGTGCCGATGTAAAACCTTTAAGCTCGTGCCAAGGGTTTTGAGTTACCAACTTAGAAGCAGAATGTTTTGCCATAGAGACCACCTTACCCATGTGCGGGGCCTCCATTAAGTTGTGCTAGAGCGCCAGAAAATGAGCCGGAGAGTCGTTCATTTAGGCGCACATCTTTTACATCATCAAAAATCTGCATCTGAGTTAGCCACTCCTCAAACTCCGGCGCAGGTTTTAAACCCAACACCTTGCGTGCATAAAGTGCATCATGAAACGAGGTTGTTTGATAATTGAGCATGATGTCATCGGAACCCGGAATCCCCATAATGAACGAGCACTCAGCGACACCGAGCAATGTCAGTAAGTTATCCATATCATTTTGATCGGCATAGGCATGGTTGGTATAGCAGATATCACACCCCATCGGCAGGCCAAGCAATTTGCCACAAAAATGGTCCTCAAGCCCTGCTCGAATAATCTGTTTTCCATCAAAGAGATATTCAGGGCCGATAAAGCCGACCACGGTATTAACCAACAATGGATTAAAATGACGCGCTACGGCATAAGCCCGTGTCTCACAAGTTTGTTGGTCCACACCATGAAAAGCATTGGCAGAGAGAGATGTTCCTTGCCCTGTCTCAAAGTACATGACGTTACTTCCAACGGTGCCTCGGTTCAGCGAAAGCGCCGCTTCGTTTGCTTCTTTAAGGATCGAAAGGTTAATACCAAAGGTGTCGTTCGTACCTTGAGTACCACCAATAGATTGAAAGACGAGATCCACCGGAGCGCCCATCTCAATCGCTTCAATCGTGTTTGTAACATGGGTTAATACGCAAGATTGGGTCGGGATCTGGTAGTGTTGAATGACCTCTTCCATCAGATTCATCAACTTAATTGCCTGTGGTACATTATCTGTTGCGGGATTAATGCCGATCACAGCATCACCATTGCCATACATCAAACCATCAAAAATACTGGCGGCAATGCCATTGAGAGAATCGGTTGGATGATTGGGCTGTAAACGGGTGGATAAACGACTAGGCAAGCCAATGGTGTTACGAAACGCAGTCACTACCCGACATTTTTTGGCGACTTGGATCAAATCCTGATTACGCATGATCTTACTCACTGCAGCCACCATTTCTGGAGTTAAACCAGGACGCAGCTTTGCAAGCGTGAGACTATCGGCTTCATCACTTAGCAGCCAGTTCCGAAAGTCTCCCACTGTAAGGTGATCAATCGCTTTAAACGCCTCTCTATCATGGCTATCAATGATTAAACGAGTAACTTCATCACTTTCATAAGGGATCACCGCTTCATTTAAAAACGTCTTTAGGGGCAAGTCTGCCAGTGTCATCTGAGCTACAACACGCTCTGCAGCAGAAGTCGCAGATACACCAGCCAAAACATCCCCTGAACGCTCTGGCGTAGCCTTTGCCATCAGATCTGCTAACGACTCAAAGTTAAAAACCAGGTGCCCTTGTTGTCGGCGATAAGCTGCTGTCATAAATTCCCTCTTCATAAACTGGTTCAGTTCTTGCTCAATAACCTTTTGTATATATGAGTAATTAAGCGATTTTTGAACCGAATGAATATCAAGAATCGGCAAACATAAAAAAGCATTAATAAACATAAACTTAAAGACACACTGTACTAATATGGGTCACATGGGTAGGTCATGGAATGATGAGAAAGGATGAAGAATTGATGCGTTATGCACCTAATTTGTGCACATTCAACACATTTGATGCAAATCAGCAGGCAGCCAGCCTCTTTAACTGGCAGCAAGAATATGACCAACTGAGTCAAGGAAGTTTTCTAGGTCAGATCCGTGAACGAAAATTTTCTCACGTGCACCTATTTCGAGAAGACAGCAACCGAAAACTCAAGCAGCAATGTCGTATTAATGAAGGGATTTGGTTAGGGATCAGTGCTAACGATAGACCTTTACACATCAATTACGCACAAGGTAATCCTGATAGTATTTTGATCCGTGAGGCTGGGGCGGATTTTGAGCTACTTACGCCAGAAACCTTTTCTATTTATGGGTTAGTCATAAGCCCTTCACTGGTTGAAATGATTCAGCAACAGCTAGAGATTGAATCATTAAACAGCAAGAGCCACTTTCTTGGTTGCTCTCAACACTACACCCAACAAATAAAAGCTTACTTGAGCTTACTACTCTCCCCGAGTCAATCTCGCTGGTCTTTTCAAACTCATCAATCCATTGTTCAAGATATGTTGGTCGAATTGTTCGCTCAATCGTCTAATCAAAATATGCAAAAAACCAATGCCTCACAGCGTGAGAACACCATGCGTCGAATTAGGCAGTACCTAGATAACTCGCAGTACCGTAAACCCGTCACCGTGTCTGAACTGTGCGATGCGGTTTATGTCAGTCGCCGTACGCTGCAATACACCTTTGAGTCCTGTTGTGGCATATCACCAAAACAATTTATACAAAATGTACGTCTCAACCAGGTACGGCGCATTCTGCAAAATCCGAGCGAACAACGGTGCATCAATGAAATCGCCTTTGACTTTGGTTTTTTTCATCTGGGATATTTTTGCCAAAGCTACAAGCAGTTGTTTGGTGAGTCGCCCATGCAAACACGTTCTAATGTCTAAAACCCAAAAAGTGTCGAGGGACAACTTAAAAAAATGTAGTTAGACGATATGAAAGACGAATAGATTAGTTGACTATCCTGCCTCAAGATCACAACGCATGAACTTCACTTCAAGTGCCTGCCGCCATCAAGGTGCAAAGTCCTTCCTGTCATATAGTGACTAGCCAAAACAAACTTAATGCCATCTATCACTTCTTCAAAGCCTGCCTCTGCGGGAATCAGTGCTTTTTTCAGAGCTTTGGTTTTGTACGCCTCGTCATCATGTTCATTGAATTTTATCATGGCAGGAGAGACAGTATTGACTTTCACCTTGGGAGCCAACATCGCTGAGAACGACAGCGTCAGGTTGTTGAGTGCAGCTTTACTGGCCGCGTAAGCGATGTGTTTTTTACTGCCTTTTTCCGCAACGTAATCACTGATGTGGATGATGTCCGACGTTTTATCGCCAGACATTAATTGGTCTTTGAGCGTTAAGTTAACCAGATAAGGCACGGTAGCGTGAACCGTCATCATCTGGTTCATGATTTGTAATGCGTTTTCACTGGGATTTTTTTTGTTCTCCGGTTGCCAGTCGGAAGCGTTATGGATGATGGCTCGAATCGCCTTATATTCTTGACCAACATAATGCAAAAAACCCTCTAAGCTACTTTGTTGATAAAAATCTACCTGTTGCAAGTCGGCTCCACTGTCGCGCAGTATTTTCAGCTGGGGATAGTCGCTTCGGTAAGTGCCAACGACTTTGTATCCGTCAGATATAAGTTGCTGCGCCAGAGCGAATCCTAAACGCTTCCCCACTCCAGTTATTAGAATCGTTTCACTCATCGTAAAAACTCAGCTCTAGTTTGAGGGTTAGTTTTGAAACTGCCACCAAGCGCGGTTGTGGTGGTTTCAGAGTTAGCGTCCATAACGCCTCTCGATTTAACGCAGTAGTGAGTTGCTTTAATCGTCACAGCCACATTTTCTGTTTCAACCAGAGCCTGTATCGCGACCAGGATTTGTTGAGTAAGGCGTTCTTGAACCTGCGGACGCTGAGCAAAGAATCGAACAATACGGTTTATTTTAGATAGCCCAAGAATCTTGGATTCTGGGATATAAGCCACTTGTGCTAAACCATCGATGGTGATGAAGTGATGTTCGCACGTCGAAGTTAAATCTATATCCGATACCTTAACCATTTCATCAACTGACATTTTGTTGTCGATAACACTAATTTTGGGGAAGTTATTGTAGTCGAGCCCTGAAAATATCTCGTGAACGTACATCTTTGCAATGCGATGAGGTGTTTCAGCGAGACTGTCATCGGTTAAATCCAGCCCGAGCGTACTGACAACTTCCGTCAAAAGCCCTTTGATGCGGTTGTACTTCTGGTCGGGGTTCATTTCGCTCGATGTCATCGGGGTTTCAAGCCCCTTTTCGAGCAAAGCTTCTCTTACTTTTTCAGCTTCTGTGGTTAGCATTGAGTCGCTCCTTATGAGTTAATCTTCAAGTTCTGCTTCATAGCTCAGGGTGAGCGAGACGGAATCGGCGAAACGTAGAGCATGAGGCTTGTCAATTCTCACCTGAGCGTATCGGACCCATGAATGGTCGATACAAATACCGAGTACGTCGCTGGTTAACTTTTCTAAAAGCAGAAACCGTCCAGATTCAACATGTTCAATAATTTTTTTGCAGATATTTTTGTAGTTAAGTGCGTTCTCCACATCATCAGAGAGGCAAAGGTTGTTCGCGGGATAATGGATCTCCGCATTTATGACGATGTCTTGCTGCTTGGTTTTTTCTTCTTCGTTGAAGCCGATGAAGGTTCTTAATCTGAGATTTGTGATGGTGATAATCGCATTGTGATTCATAACAGTTTCCGATCCTTAGAAGGTAGAGTGAGTTACGTGCCTATTAGAGGAAAAGATCAATAAAGCTCAAGCGTTCTGTTTAAAGCAGTTACAGGGACTAAGTGAAGCTGACCTCGAACGGTATAAGTTCGGTTTTCTGACTCAGCTGATCGAAGTTGTTCCAGAGATGCTGAAAAGAGATATCTAGAGTGGGATGAAGTTCTTGCGCGGCAACATCAACTAACGGTCGAAGCACAAAAGCGTACTCGGTGATTTCACCTCGAGGCAGCTCTACTCCATCGATAGTGCCCACTTCGTTACCGTAAAGAAGGATATCGATATCCATCGTGCGCGAAGCGTATTCTTTAGTTTCACGCTTGCGGTCATTCTCTAATTCGATTTGATGCAGAACCTTAGCCAGTTCAGCGATAGAAAGGTCACATTCAAACCCAACGACTAGGTTTAGGAAGTTGTCTCCTTCAAAACCAACAGGCTCACAATCGTAAAAATTAGAGATGTGTAGAGGTGCAAAGCGGCTATTCAATGCTTTGAGAGATTCTGTGACGTGATATTCGCGGTTAATGTTGCTTCCGATGCTGACATAAACGGTGGCCATAATTTTTTCTCCCTTTTAATCGGCCTCTTACGTTGTAAGTCGCTAGGAAGATCAGCTATGGATCCGTTTGATGTAGGGAGGGTAAAAGAAAATCTCCCGACAACTCATATAGAGTTCGGTTCTGAGTCGGAAAGGAGGACTTTTGAACTAGAAAATGCCACGGGCGAAAATTCAGCTTATGAAGGTTCTGGACATAACCTTCTTAGAGTAATCACTTAAATTAGGAAAATACGGATAACTTTAGGTATCTTAAAGTCGCTTACTGGACGGTCCAGTCCCGCTCATTCAAAGCACATACCCCGTCAGCACACTTCTGGACAAGAAATCATTTTAGGCTCGGTTGTGCTCTTAAAATTTGACTGATCAGCTTTATTGCAAAGCCTATTGCCCAAATTCCCTTATCTACCACAGTACCATCAAGCTCAATACATTTGATTCAGCTCTATTCGACTTCTACTTTTACAGAGGGAGTCGTTTGCTTCATCCTACGTTCAACTAAACGGAGAGACGTAATGTTAAAAACAATTTTAGTGATATATTTCAGCTTATTCGCAGTAATTCAAGCAAGTTACGCAACAGACATGGATAAATCTAAGGCAGAACAATCTGCAAAAACCCTAGAGGTTGCCCAAGCTTTTCTGTGGGCTGCTGGATCTGGGGATATGGAAAAGCTAAGTACTCTAATGGCTGACGATTTTGTTTGGCATAATGAAGGAGATGATTCTATTCCTTGGATTGGTAACTGGGAGTCTAAAGAAACAGTTTTAAATACCTTCTTGCCTCGCTTTGGTGCTGGATTAAAAACAACGAGCTGGACTACAGATTATAGTTTTGCCAACGGTGATCAAGCCGTCTTTATGGGGACCATGAGTGCCACAGCAAACAACACTGGCGCTGACACTGGAAAATTTAGTTGGGCTGTGCGCGTTCAAGTCGTCGATGGGAAAGTAAAGAGTTGGAACTGGTTTGAAGACAGCTTTGCTGTCTCAAAAGCCTATCACACAGAGAAATAACAACTCTAAACATGTTTGATTTTACTAAGAATTGACTTAACACTGAGAGGCTACCTCTCAGTGTGTAAACACATTTCAGGACGGGACATAAACTGGTAAAAAGCCCGATTCTTAAGGCATGAAAAGTCGCTTAATTTGATACTCAATCTATTTGGAGCCGATCACAAATGCCGTGCTATCAAGACGCGCGGCATTTCTAACTGTAAATGACTGTAAAATCAGTTGAATCAAGGTGCCAACTTGATAGTTTATAAGCATGAATTTTTATGGCTTAACAACCTATCAGGCAATTGATCATGCAAACCCGTACATGGAAAGACAGTTTGGTAAAGACTCAGTATGTCATGGACATCCTATTGCTGATCGGCTTTATCTTAGTCTGTATCCCCAAAGCAACAGGTGTAGCAGCTCACGAATGGCTGAGCCTTTTGTTTATTATTCCTTTGATTATCCACTTACTACTGCATTGGAACTGGATGGTATCTCTTCCAAAAAATTTCATCCACAAACAATCTGCTAAAGATCGATTCAATGCGGTTTGGGATGCTTTGTTCTACTTGGTCATGCTGATGGCAACACTCAGCGGATTCTTAGTTTCCGAAGCTTTGCTACCTCAGCTAGGTATTCCAGTAGAGATACTGCCTGTTTGGTCCAAGCTACATCATGACCTAGGAAACCTAGTGATGCCAATGCTTGGTATCCATCTCGCTCTGCACTGGCAGTGGATAAAAGGTGTGAGCAGAAAAATGAGACAGAAACACAACACTAAGGCAGGTGTATAATGAAATATCTCGTTTATCGTTGGAAGCAGCGCTCTGCTATTGTCTTAATCATCTCGCTTATCATCTGCGCAGTAATGTGGACCCTAGAGCTATCAACTTGGGCAGGAACAATAAATAGTGCAGCAACCGAGCTTGCACTCGAAGAAGGAAAACGAAACCTATCTGGGTTAGCGGTTTTCGGCGTCTCATTTGTTAAGCTTACTGTGCTGACCATGGTGCCCGCCTTTTTGTGTTATGGCGTGTTAAAGCTCTCTGCTTTTGTCTTCAAAAAACGTACACACGACAACCAAAACAAGCCTACTCGGCCAGTCCACTAGTCAAGCAATGTCTCAGCCAGTGCGTCTAACATTCGACGCGCGCGCTGTCAGTGAACTAGCTGGGGCAGGTCTGCCTTACGATGATCTACCCAGTCAGCACGGAGTTGGACATTTATGAGTCAGTGATTCTGCTAAATTAGCATTTAAAGGATTAACTCAGGTATTGCAAACCTCTAACTACGTGGGCAAGTTCACTTAGCCACTACAGGAGCCGTTCAAGTCTTAAAAAACATCATCCCAATACGGTAAATCACCATAATAGTCACTGAGAAACTCAATAAAAACACTCAACTTAGTCGCAATCAGCTTACGGTGCGGATACACCGCATATAGCGCCATGGGTTCTGGCTCAAACTCTTTTAGAATAACGTTAAGTTGGCCCTTCTTTACTGCGTCAGACACGATAAAAGTGGGTTGAAAAACATAACCCTCTCCCGCTATAGCGGACTCAACGAGGATATCGCCGTTGTTGCAGGATATACCGGAACTCTCCTCTTT
>NZ_JBFRNC010000048.1:0-41400 GCF_041470825.1 Vibrio sp. 10N.261.55.A10
TGTTAAAGAGCTTTGCTTGTTGAGCCTTCCTTTTAGTAAGGAGCCTCTCGAAGTGGACGGCCATTCTAGCGGATTAGATTCCAGTGTCAAACACTTTTTCCAGCTAATTTTTCAAAGCATCTTAAATGCTTATCACCGTCTTGTTACTCAGTTCAAACCGCTTGGTTATCCTTGGCAACGGAGGCGCATTATAGAGAGAATAATCCTTTGTACAAGGCTAAAAACGAAAAAAAGCCGCCACCGGCGACCGTTCGAACACTATTCACACAAAGCGTTTAAAATAGGTACGATTAAGCCTTAATTTCGGCCAATCGTACCTACCGTTCTTACTTCAACTATTGGTGAGCAATAATGCGGTCGTTGTTTACTAATAGCTGCACTTTCTTATCTGGATTAATTTTTCCTGCCAGTATCGCTTTCGCTAACGGGTTCTCGACACTTTGTTGAATCGCTCTTTTCAAAGGTCGTGCACCATATACTGGATCAAAACCAACTTGAGAAATTAACTTGAGTGCTTTATCCGAAACTTCAAGCTCATAACCATTGTCTTCCATTCTCTTCTTAAGGTGCTCAAGCTGAATAGCGGCTATCGACTGAATGTGCTCTTGACCCAATGGATGGAACACCACGCTTTCATCAACTCGGTTCAAAAACTCAGGACGGAAATGTTTACCTACCACTTCCATCACTTCATTCTTTATTCCTTGGTAGTCGAGCGTATTGAAGTTCTCTTGAATTCTCGAAGAGCCAAGGTTGGATGTCATGATCACTACCGTGTTTCTAAAATCGACTGTACGACCTTGTCCATCAGTTAAGCGTCCATCATCAAGCACCTGCAATAAGATATTGAAAACATCAGGATGCGCTTTCTCTACTTCATCTAGCAAAATCACTGAATAAGGCTTGCGACGCACTGCTTCTGTTAAGTAACCACCTTCTTCATATCCAACGTAACCCGGAGGAGCACCAACCAAACGAGCAACAGAGTGTTTCTCCATAAACTCAGACATGTCGATACGCACCATTGCATCGTCACTATCAAACATGAAGTTCGCGAGTGTTTTACACAACTCCGTTTTACCAACGCCAGTTGGACCAAGGAATAAGAAAGATCCAATCGGCTTGTTTGGATCAGATAAACCTGCACGGCTACGACGAATCGCATTCGATACCACTTCGACTGCTTCCGCTTGGCCAATAACTCGCTTATGTAGAACACCTTCCATGTTAAGAAGCTTCTCTTTCTCGGCTTCTAGCATTTTAGAAACAGGTATGCCTGTTTGCTTCGATAGCACGTCTGCAATTTCTGCATCAGTGACCTTATTACGCAGCAGCGTCATTTCTTGCATTTCAGCTTGAGTCGCAAGATCTAACTGCTTCTCTAATTCTGGGATTCGACCGTATTGCAATTCAGACATTCGGTTAAGATCACCAGCACGTCTCGCAAAATCCATATCCATACGAGCTTGTTCTAGCTCTGACTTGATGTGTTGCGTGCCAGAAAGCGCGGCTTTCTCTGCATTCCACACTTCTTCAAGCTCTGCGAAATCTCGTTCTTTGTCAGAAAGCTCTTCTTGTAATGTTCGAAGGCGTTTTTCACTGGCTTCATCATTTTCATTGGTAAGAGCTTGCTGCTCGATCTTCAATTGAATGATTTTACGCTCGAGCTTATCTAACGACTCAGGTTTTGAGTCGATCTGCATACGGATACTCGAAGCCGCTTCATCAATCAGATCAATCGCCTTATCTGGCAATTGGCGATCAGAAACGTATCGATGAGATAAGGTTGCCGCCGCGACAATCGCAGGGTCAGTAATTTCTACATGATGGTGAAGTTCATAGCGCTCTTTCAAACCGCGGAGAATTGCGACCGTGTCTTCCACGGTTGGCTCATCGACTATCACTTTTTGGAATCGACGCTCTAACGCAGGATCTTTCTCTATATACTGCCGATATTCATCGAGTGTGGTTGCACCTACACAGTGAAGTTCACCACGAGCCAATGCAGGTTTCAGCATATTACCCGCATCCATAGAGCCTTCACCTTTGCCCGCACCGACCATGGTGTGAATTTCATCGATGAAGAGAATGATATTGCCCTCTTCTTTCGATAATTCATTAAGAACTGATTTTAAACGTTCTTCAAATTCACCACGATATTTAGCACCGGCAATTAAAGAGCCCATATCTAACGAAAGTACACGTCGGCCTCTCAAACCTTCAGGTACTTCATTGTTAATAATACGCTGAGCCAAACCTTCGACTATCGCTGTTTTACCGACACCTGGTTCACCGATAATGACAGGGTTGTTCTTGGTGCGGCGTTGAAGTACTTGGATAGTGCGACGGATTTCGTCGTCTCGGCCAATAACAGGATCTAGCTTGCCTTGCTCTGCTCTTTCGGTCAGATCAATGGTGAACTTCTCGAGTGCTTGGCGTCTATCTTCCGCATTCGGGTCATCGACCTTCTGGCCACCGCGGACTTGTTCAATAGCTTGAGATAATTTTTGCTCGGTAAGACCTAGCTCTTTAAGTAGGTTTCCTAAAGGACCTTTGTCTTCAATAGCAGCCAGTAGGAATACTTCTGAAGATATATAACTGTCTTGACGCTTTTGCGCGACCTTATCACACAGGTTAAACAGCGTTCCCATCGCATTCGATAGCTGAACGTCACCACCGATGCCACTTACTTTAGGCACTCGGTCTAATATTTCGCTCAATTTAGAACGCAATTGAACCACATCAATATTCAGCATGGTGAGCAATGGACGAATTGCACTACCATCTTGATTAAGCAAAGACACCATTAGGTGCACAGGTTCTATATATTGGTGATCACGACCTAATGCGAGCGACTGAGCATCAGATATCGCAATTTGGAATTTACTAGTGAATCGATCGAGACGCATGCCAACCTTCCTACTCTTAGATATGTTTATCTTATGGTTAGAAGATGGATACGGTAACGCGGATTTTCAAGGGATAAGAATGAAGAATAGAGCTGATATAAAAATATAAATGAACTGGATGACTGGTTGCACTAACTAAAGGTTACTCTAACCAAATAAAAGTAGCTTGGCGTCCAGTAATACCATCACGACGATAAGAATAGAACGCATCCGCATCAGCGAAGGTACATAGATTGGAGTCTGTAACAGAAGTGACACCAACTTTGTTCAGTCTTTGCGTTGCAAGCTGAGACATATTCGCTAGCCATTTGCCCGGTTCAGCTTTGGCTTCAAATGCAAGCTTAGCTTGAGAGTCAAAACTAACGAAAGCTTCCAACACATCATCGCCTACTTCAAAAGCTTGTTTGCCTATTGCAGGACCAAGCCAAGCAATGATCTTATTCTCTGAACCTAAGTTTGAAAACTTTGCGACGGCATTTTCAAGAATTCCACCAGCAAGACCACGCCAACCAGCATGAACAGCTGCAACTTGAGTGCCTTTGGTATCAGTAAGGATTACAGGTAAGCAATCGGCTGTCATCGCAGAACAAACAACACCTTTAGCTGTGGTAAACGTACCGTCAGCATCAAGAATATCTGCCGTAGGGTGTAAAACCGTAACGACATCTGTTGAGTGAGTTTGATGTAGCCATACCGGAGCGGCAGGCATATTAGCGTATTGCTTGAGCCAGGCTCTGTTGTTTTCAACAAGAGAAGCATCATCCCCAACATGCGTACCTAGGTTTAATCCTTGATACGCACCAGTAGAAAAACCATCAAAACGTGTCGAAGCAAATGCTTTCACGTTTTTTGGTGCATTCCAGTTAGGGATGATCATCGACATGATTAAATGTCGTCTTCCAAGTTTTCGCGAGCATCAACACGTAACGCTTCAGCCATCACAACCATGTCATTTGGCACAGGAGCGTGGAACTCAACTTCTTCACCTGTAATTGGGTGAACAAATTTAAGCATAACGGCGTGCAGTGCTTGGCGATCAAAAGAACGAATCATTGTTGTTAGTTCTTCAGATGCACCTTTTGGAATACGAGCACGGCCACCGTATGCAACGTCACCTAGCAGCGGGTGCTGAAGGTATGACATGTGAACACGGATTTGGTGAGTACGACCCGTTTCTAGGCGTAGACGAATACGAGTATGCTCGCGGAAGTGCTCAGCAACACGGTAGTGAGTTACCGCTGGTTTCCCTAATTCATTTACGTCCATTAGAGTACGCTTAGTTGCGTGACGGCTAATGCCTTTTTCTACCACACCACCAGCGGTCATTTTGCCAATTGCAATTGCTTCATACTCACGAGTAATACGACGCTTAGCAAGCGCACGCACAAGACGAGTTTGAGCTGGAACCGTTTTAGCTACAACCATAAGGCCTGTTGTGTCTTTATCAAGACGGTGCACAATACCTGCACGAGGTACTTCTGCAATCTGTGGGTAATGGAAAAGCAATGCGTTTAGTATGGTTCCATCCGGTGTGCCTGCGCCTGGGTGTACAACCAGATCGCGAGGCTTATTGATAACCAATAAGTCATCATCTTCGTAGACAATGTTTAGAGGAATATCTTGTGCTTCCCAGCGCTCTTCATCTGCAAGTTCAGCTTGCAAGATGATCTCTTCACCGCCCAAAACCTTAACGCGCGGCTTTGTAATAACTTCGCCATCCACTTGGATTTTGCCGTCAAGAAGCCACTCTTTAATGCGAGAGCGAGAAAAATCGGTAAATAGTTCAGCGACAGCTTGGTCTAAACGTTGACCTAACTGGCTGCTTTTTACTGTGTCTGTTAATGTGATCTGCTGAGCCATATCGAACTTTTTTAAAAACCGTGAGACTAATACCCATTAGTATGGATAAAATAGAATAATTGCATCATTGTATCTGTTACTGGTTAGAAAGTAACGGAAGCTTACGAAATATTTAATTCAAGGAATCGACGCCTGACATGAAACACCTTACTTTATCGGGTCTATTAGCCGTATCACTCTTGGTTGGTTGTTCAAGTAGTGAAGAGATAGTGCCAGATGTACCACCATCGGTTCTCTACTCTGACGCTCAAGAATCACTGCAGAGCGGTAGCTGGCTTTCAGCAATAGAAAAGCTAGAAGCCCTAGACTCACGTTACCCATTCGGCGCCTATTCTGAGCAAGTACAGCTCGATCTGATTTACGCTTACTACAAAAATGATGACTTGGCACTTGGCCTCGCTACCATTTCACGTTTCCTACGTTTGAACCCAACGCATGAGAAACAAGACTGGGTTCTTTACATGCGCGGCTTAACGCACATGGCGCAAGACCGAAACTTCATGCACGATATTTTTAATATCGACCGTAGTGACCGAGATCCTGAACCAGTGAAACTTGCGTTTGCTGACTTCAAGCGACTACTCGAACGTTTCCCTAGTAGCCCTTATGCTGAAGATGCACAAAAACGCATGTTCGCACTTAAGAACCGCCTAGCAGAGTATGACTTAGCAACCGCTGATTTCTACCTACGCCGCGAAGCTTGGATTGCTGCGATCAACAGAACGCAAGAGCTGCAAAAAACTTACCCAGACACCATTGCTGCGCGTAAGTCTTTAGATATCCAGCTAAAAGCTTATCAACAACTCGGCCTAGATGACGCTGTGTTAAGAACAGAAAAGTTGATTGAGTTAAACCCACTACCTTAATCAAACCTCTTACATCTCAATCCTAAAAGCGCGCTAATTTACTAGCGCGCTTTTTTTCATCTACATATCGCAAACTTGATGGATCGCATAATACACGGTATCTTCAAAAGATAACTTTTAACAAAACATCAACATGGAGTGTGGATGTGAGTAGGTTGTTATTATTTATCTGGATATCGCTATTTAGCCACTTATCCTACGCATTAGAACTGTCTCCATTAAGCAATAAGCCTTACATGGGTGACTTGGATGTGCTCAAAACCAAAGGAACGGTTAGAGTGCTAGTGTCTGCCGATCTTGGTTTCTATTACATCGAGGATGGCAAGCCAAAAGGCATCGTGGCAGAAATGCTCTACCACTTTGAGAAAAGCCTTCGTAAGAAACATCCCTACCTCAATGTTCAAGTCATCCCCGTGCAACGAGATGATCTACTTCCCTCTTTAGAGTCTGGCTATGGTGATGTCGCTGTCGCTAACCTAACGATCACCGATAAACGATTACGAACCATCGATTTTTCGGATCCGATGATTAAAGATGGTAAAGAACTCATTATCACAGGGAAAAAGGCCGAACCTATCACCGAAATCAAGCAATTGAGTGGCAAAGAGGTGTGGATACGAGCAAGCTCGAGTTACTTCGAGAGTGTACAAAGAGTCAATAAGGAGCTTAACGAGCTAGGTTTACCACCACTGCATGTCCACTTTATCGAGGAGTCATTACAAGACTACGAGCTGATAGAACTGGTTAACCAAGGTTATATACAAGGCACAATTCTGGATAACCATAAAGCCAAGCTCTGGATCGATGTAATGGAAAACATTCAAGTCCATAACGACTTACCTTTACGAGAAAATGGTCGTATTGCTTGGGCTTTAAGAAAAGACAGCCCTCAACTGAAGAAAGAGATAAACAAATACGTCAAGACCGCACGAACAGGCACCCTGCTTGGGAATGTCATCTACCAGAAATACATCGACAATACTCGCTGGTTAGGCCGAGCACTCAACCCCAATAAAGTAGACCGAGTAGCTAAACTCTCAGATGTCTTTGAAAAGTATTCGAGCAAGTATGAATTTGATCCTTTGATGATGTCAGCTCAAGGTTTCCAAGAATCAGGACTGGATCAGAGCCGGATTTCTCATCGCGGGGCTATTGGTGTGATGCAGGTATTACCGAGTACCGCCAAAGATAAAAACGTCAACATCAAGAACATCCATAAGGTGGATAACAACATCCATGCGGGTGTGAAGTATATGCGCTTTATCAAAGACCGATATTTTGACGACCCGGCAATATCACCCGACAATCAAATCTACTTTACCTTGGCTTCTTACAACGCTGGTCCTGCTAAGATCAGAAAGATGAGGAGCATTGCCAAGCAGAAAGGTTACAACCCAAACATCTGGTTTAAAAACGTAGAAATCATCACTCGCAAATACGTGAGTAAAGAACCCGTAACCTATGTTGCCAACATCAATCGTTACTTCGTAATCTATAAACAATTACAAGCTATCAATGCTATCCGAGAGGACGGCACAGCGAGATTACTGAACACTAACGACTAGGATCGCCTCCATCCCAGAGCTGGGGAGCCAAAGGTATTAGGTAAAGCTAAAAAACACAAAAGCCGCATAAGAATACTTATGCGGCTTTTGTTTATCTAATTCTGAAGAAGCTTATGTAGCGACCTATATTACAAGACCTATATCACAAAACACTATTGAGTAAATTTCAATCAAGCACTTTCCATAGGCTGTAGGACGCCCCTAAAAACTGATTTAATTTTTAGCGAAGCCTTGCCTCCAAGTTATCGTTTTTCATAAGGATAACAAGCATTTTTCGCCAAAAAGATACTAAGACTTGCGTAAGATCACATTTGATTTTAATGCTTATCCCACCCAACCAAAACAAGATCTAGATCACATTCTTTATTCCTAAAAGTCGTAATCTGAAGTTAACCCATGAGGGATACAACAGAGGAAAACTTCTATGAAAATGAACATCACTGGTAAAAACATCGACATTACCTCTGCAATCCGTGATCACATAGAAAGCAAATTTAAAAAGCTAGATAAATGGCAAGTAGACATCATTGGCTGCCAAGCGAGCTTTAGCGAAGAACCAAACAAGAAGAAGAAATTTGAAGCGGTACTAACCGTACCAAAAGGCCAACTTGTTGCTTCATCAATCCATGACGACCTCTACGTAGCGATCAACGAAGTAGAACAAAAACTAGAGCGTCAACTCAACAAGCTACGCCATAAACCAGAAGCGCGCCGCGCTGAAAAGCCTGAAATCGAAGAGCTAGAAGCTGAAGTAGAATAAGGAAAGAGAACAGATTAAAAAATAGCGCCTCAGGGCGCTATTTTTTTGCTTGACGCTCGTAGCTCGCTTGCTTATTGTGTTTAAACATTCATAAAACAATCACTTTTTATGCACACTCAATCTTTGTTTATTTTTGACTTCTTTTTTCTTCCGTAAATCGGAGGCTAAGTCGTTTTAGAAAAACAAGTCAAAAACGAACAAGAAGCCTCCCACACTAGGGAGGCTTTTTTATAAGGACACATTTATGACTGACCGCTCAATTTCACTGGATGATATCCGCCTTCGTCTTAATGATTTAGACGACGAACTCCTGAAGTTACTTTCAGAGCGTCGCAAGCTAAGTATCGAAGTCGCTAAAAGCAAAGTAGAGACATCAAAACCAGTTCGTGATGCAGTACGAGAACAACAACTATTAGTTAAGCTGATCAACAACGGCAAAGATAAATACGAACTTGATGCGCAGTACATTACCAAGCTGTTTCACACCATCATCGAAGATTCCGTTTTACTACAACAGTCATACTTACAAAACCTAGCGAACCCGCAAAGCCGTAAACCATTGGCTCGCGTTGCATTCTTAGGTTCTAAGGGATCGTATTCTCACCTTGCGAGCCGCGAATACTTCAGCCGCAAGAATATGGAATTGATTGAGCTGAACTGTAATCACTTCAAAGAAGTCGCATCAACAGTAGAGTCTGGCCATGCCGACTACGGTGTCCTGCCGATTGAGAACACCAGTTCAGGGTCAATTAACGAGGTCTACGACCTGTTACAGCATACGACTCTATACATTGTTGGCGAACTTTCTCAACCGATTGAGCACTGCCTTGTTGCTAAAAGTGATATCCGTTTAGAAGACATCAAAACACTCTACTCGCACCCACAACCTCATCAACAATGCAGTGAGTTCTTGAGCCGCCTTAAGGGTGTCAACCTTGAGTCTTGCGCAAGCACCGCTGATGCAATGAAAAAAGTTAAAGAATTGGGTGGTAATGACGTAGCTGCTATTGGTAATGCATCGAGCGGTAAGCTTTATGGACTACAGCCAATCCAGAGCAATATTGCAAACCAAACAGAGAACCACACTCGTTTCATCGTTGTGGCGCGTAAGCCTGTTGAAGTATCGACTCAAATACCAGCGAAAACAACGCTCATCATGTCGACATCTCAAGAGGCGGGTTCTTTGGTAGAAACACTACTGATCCTGCAACGCTTAGGCATCAACATGACTAAGCTAGAATCTCGTCCTATCATGGGTAACCCTTGGGAAGAGATGTTCTATGTCGATTTAGAGGCGCATCTGGATTCAGATAATATGCAACAAGCGATAACGGAACTAACAGCCATTACTCGCCACCTTAAGGTGTTGGGTTGCTACCCAAGTGAGAACATCAAAGCGACTCAAGTTAAGTTGTCATAGCTGAAAGTGAGTATCAGCTTTTAGCTAACATAAGTATTTGGCCTACAGCAGGCCAAATACTTAAATCACCCTCTAGTCGAGTACTATTCTCGCTAAGAAAACTCACCCTAGCATGCCTGAAACACAATTCACTTGTTTCGCACATTCGGCACGCTTACTCTCTCCACTACTTGAGCCTTTCTAACAAAAACTCATTAGTGGCTTTTTTTATCAATAAAGACAAAACCTTACCCCCTTCACAGGAAATCATCGAACTACGTATAATTAATAGCGAGTAAGCATTAAGTAACATAAACTTATGCGCTTAATTTATAAATAGTGTTGTCATTAACTATGAAGCTAAGTACTAAAATCTTACTACTAATAGCCCCTGTGATACTGATCAGTACCGCGGCTTCTAGCTATATTATTTATTCGACGCAAAAAAGCAGTTTCATCAAACGCGAAGACAACGCACTTCAACTGAACATGGAAAAACTAGCCGGATACTTTCGCCAATCTCGTTCGTTCCTCAATAGCTACTCTTACACCTTGACCCAGAGTGATATGGTGAAGCGTTATTTTCTCACTGACCAAAATCTATCTCGCGATCTTGAACTGGTCAGTAACCTTCGAGAAGCCATTCATTTCCTGCAAGATGACGATGAAAGCTATACAGGTTTAGCACTTCTTAATGGTGTTCGAAAACTGCGTTATTACGCGGATAATAGCAATGACTCACGCACTCAGATCGACAGTAAGATATTGGAGTATGTTGACCAGCACTATCAAGACACCCTAGCAACATCGAGTACCAACTATATTCAAAACTCCCAAGGCGAAGGGATGTTGGTTCACTATGACAAGGTAGACAGAAAAGCGATTTTCCCAACCGCAAGCAATCAACCCGACGATGTGTTCTTTGTTGTTGTCTCTGTCTCTCTCGACAAATTTAATGCGCTGCGAAAACAAATAGAGTTCGACTACCAAACCAGTTTGTTCTTCACATCCATAGCGGTTTCTTTGGAAAATGATGTCACCCACTCAGTCAAGCTTGCACCAGAACTGTACGCCACGGTCGACCCGGCGCAATTCCTGTTGGAAAACAAGCTCGATTCGATTTGGAACAAGCTGAGTTTGTCGTTTGCACTGTCTGCGTTTGTGACTGTCGCTCTGCTACTCATGCTTCTGTCTCGCACTGTGATTACTCCAATAACACGGCTCGATCGACAGCTACAGCAAGTCGAAAAAAAACAACGTAAGAACATTGAACGCTTAGGCACTCGTGATGAACTTGGCCGCTTATCACAGCGTTTTTATGACATGTACCAAGAGCTAGACAACACCTACCAGCAAACCAAGCTCTTGGCCGAAAATGATCAGTTAACCCAAATAGCCAATAGGCATCAGTTTCAAACCTTCGTTCAGCAATCGTTGCCAAAACCGAGTTCGAATACCGAAACCTGGGTTCTCTATTTTGACTTGGACAACTTCAAGTTTGTGAACGACAAATACGGGCATCAAATCGGCGACTCGATTCTGGTTTCTTTTGCTCAGCGTATTTCAGATATTTGTCGTCATTATAAAGAGGAATTCGACGCTCATTGTATGCCAGCCCGACTTTCTGGAGACGAGTTCGTTGTCTACATTAACGCTCCTAGTCACCGAGGAAATGTCGCGCATCGATTCTCGAATGATTTACTGACTCCACTGCAAAAAGGTTTTGTCACCGAATCAGGCAGCTTTCCGATCACGGTCAGTATTGGTATTGCGACCTACCCTAATGATGGCAACTCAATCGAGAAGCTACTGTCCAACGCGGATACTGCGATGTACCAAGCCAAGCGTGCCGGTAAAAACCAATTTGCTGACTATTCACGGGATTTAGACAAAGCCATTCAGCGCCAAGCAGACATTGAACGTGCGCTTAGAGGTAAGAATTTTGATGATGAATTCAGGCTCGTTTACATGCCCTACATGGATTCTACCGGGACTGATGTTATTGGCGTTGAGGTGTTATTACGTTGGAATTCAAAGCAACTTGGTTTGGTTCCACCGGATGAGTTCATTCCAATAGCCGAACAAACCGGGCTGTTCGAACATGTTGACCGCTGGGTAATACAGAATGCGTTTGCTTCATTCCATCGACTTCAGACTCAATTTGATCACTCGATTCAATTGTCGATCAACTTATCTTCTGCTGGCATTGAAACCACTCACCTTGCGGGTTTCATTAAAGAACACGCGGAGTTAAATCGAATTCCACCAAGCCTAATCGATTTTGAAATCACTGAAACCTTTTACTCAAACTCAGAAGGCTTCCCATTGCTGAATGAGCTGTCATGCATGGGTTATCGACTGGCGATTGATGACTTTGGTTCCGGTTACACCTCTATCACTCAACTGGTGCAGTATCCAACTCAGAAAATTAAATTGGATAAAGCGTTTTTGGATACCTTAATTGAAACCGATAACCAGAACATCGTAAAACCAGTTATCGGGTTGTGTCATGCTCAGGGTAAGAAGGTCACCGCCGAAGGGATTGAAACTCAAGACATGCACCAGTGGTTACAGGATGCACAGTGCGATATGCTGCAAGGCTATTACTTTGGTAAACCCATGCCACTAGAAGAGTTGAGTGACTGGTACCGACAACATCAACTCAATCTAATCGACAACAAAAAGAATCCGACACATGAAATCTGTAATCATCGCATCGCTGAACCCAGCTAAAATCAACGCCGTTAAAAGTGCGTTCTTATCTGCTTTTCCTGATACTGAATTTGATTTCCAAGGCATCAGCGTCCCTAGTGGTGTCGCCGATCAACCGATGAGCAATGATGAAACCTATCAAGGTGCCGTGAATCGAGTTCACAACGCAACTCAAGCTCAGCCTGATGCAGACTTCTATGTTGGTCTAGAAGCGGGAATAGAAACAAACGTCACCTTTGCCTGGATGGTGATCGAAACGAATGGCCAACGTGGCGAGTCTCGTTCAGCAAGTCTGATGCTGCCACCAGCCGTGCTTGAGAAACTAGAGCATGCAAACGAGTTAGGGGATGTGATGGATGAAGTGTTTGGTACCGACAATATCAAACAGAAAGGTGGTGCCATTGGCCTACTGACACATAACCAATTGTCACGCAGTTCGGTCTATCATCAAGCTTTAATTTTGGCTCTGATCCCATTTGTGAATCCTGAACACTTTCCTATTTAGTATTTGAGGCTTCCTTAAACTTCAAAAGATTCCAAGAACAATCTTCAGAAACAAAAAACGCTAACATCCAGTTAGCGTTTTTTATCGAATTCGTATTCATACTATCGCGTGATAGCTTAATTCCATTATTACTTTAGCAATAGGTCGGCGATCACGACTTTCTCTTGCTCAGATTTGGCCTTTAGCTCATTTGAGCCTCTGGTTATCGTCGCTACGCCTACGCCCAGCATTTGACTCACCTGTCGTTGAGACATATCGCCTTTCATCAGCTCACAGAAGATATTAATTCGAGCAACCAGAGCATCTCGCTCGTCTGGTGTCATCATCATAGTCAACAACAGCTCGTGCTGATCTTTTTCGACAGCCGTCTTTACCAAGTCCATCAGTTGTTGCCAATTATCATATTCAGGTTGTGATGCCATATCTCTACACTTACTTTTAAATTCTGACTTTAAAGAGTCGCTTAACGATTGAAAGCGTTTAACACTTTATACCGAAACACTTGATGCGATCCAATGTAAAAAGGCAGTAAGTGGAAATGGTTCGCACTCACTGCCTTTATTCTTACTCAGTTTCGGGCCAAATGCCGAAGGCTTAGTATTTCGTTTTTGCCTCATGGGGCGCTAAAAACGTCCCTTTCTCACCCAAGATATCTCGATAGTAGGTCTCAAACATCAAGATATTCTGAACGTAGCCACGTGTCTCTTTGAATGGGATCATTTCGATAAATGCAAAGGCATCGAGCTTTTCATCGCTGCGTGAACGCCACTGTTTCACACGGCTAGGTCCAGCATTATAAGCCGCAAACGCAAAGATACGGTTGTCATCATATTGAGCGAGTAAACCATCTAAGTAGTGACTGCCAATCTCAATGTTTTTGCCGACATCATAAAGATCATCGCTGCCCTGATACTTAATCTTATGTTTGTTCGCTGTGTATTGCGCCGTCTTGGGCATAATTTGCATAATGCCACGCGCGCCAACTGGAGAGCGAGCTTCTGAATCCATCGCACTCTCTTGTCTTGCTAAAGACATCAAAGTGATTGGATCGAGATCGTGCTTTTCAGCGTAGAAGTTAAACCACCACTTATGAGCAACAGGGAAGCGCAGCGCAATGTTATCCCACATCTTCGCAGAGATACTCGCTGTTACGGTAAAGTGATTCCAACGCTGTGTCGCAGCGTAAGCGGCAAGCATCTCTTTTTGCTCTTTATCTGCATTGGTCAGTAACCAGCGCCATTCACTTTTCGCTGCCGCAATTTTGTCTCGGTCAATCAGTTCACCAATACGCACCAAAGAGGTGTCGAATGGCTTCACTGTTTCAGCATTGTATTTAAGTGTCGATGTTGGATATTGAACTGGCTTACCTAACTGCTTAGCCGCAGCCACACTGTAGAAATTACGCTGACCCAAGATATCTGACAGTCGCTTATTGCCTTTGTCAGTATCGCCCGTCGCGATTTCAGCTCTGCCCTGCCAATATTGCCAACGAAGCGAAGCCTGATGTTTATCATCCAAGCGCGCTATCCACTCTTTCAAACCCGTCCAATCGGCATGTTGAATTGCTAAGCGAGCACGTCGTTCCAGCAGAACTTGCTTTGATGAACTCGCGAGCATTTTGTCGCGCCACACCATTAACTCTTCAGAGTCGGTGTTGATCAGACGAAACGTTAGGTAATCAGCGAGCTCTTGAGATTTCTCTTTCGAAAACTTCTGAGCCTTGATGACATCATCAAACACCTTTTGAGCACTGCTTGATGATTTCCTTGCTAGCTTCTCGAAAGCAAACTCGGTTTGAGCTTGGTAGAATTCATTCGCTGGATGTTTTTTAGCAAACGCGAGTACATTTTCAGGCTTGTTGTACAACGCCTTCATCTGCTTCGCTTGAGCAATTGACTCATCATGATCCAATTGCTTAATCAGATAGCTCATTAACTTACCGTTACGGCCCTCGAACGCTAGCAGCATTCTATCCAGAATCAGCTCATCAGTTCTTAGCCCAGCTTGATCCCAGCTTTTAAATAAAGGGTCACAAGCGTCATCAACACCACTACCACTCAACCAAAGTTGTTTAGCTCCTTTAAAGGCAAGTTCTTGGTTACCTTGCTCGTAATGCGCTCGATAATAAATACATTGGTATTTTTCACCGACAGGCTCTTTGGTTTGAAACTCAAGGATCGTCTTCCACTGTTTTTGAGAAGCCAATGAGTCCAAATAAGGTGCGCGCATTCGATTGGAGAAAGGCAATGCCTTGTTCTCTTCAATGAAAGCATCGACCTCAGCAGGTGTGCGATCACCTAAGCCAATCAGAAAGGCCCGATAATCGGTGTAAGGTGTTAAAGGGTATGTTTGAATTTTGTTACGCAGCGCGGAGTAAGCTTTTAGATCACGGCTGTCTAAAACCTCTTGCGCTTTGTCATAAACGTCACGCTGCATTTCAAGCTCGGATGCATTGCTAGCCATAGCGACCGGAGCCAGTGAAACCGAAGACAAAATTGCCGATGCAGCCACAGCAATTTTCGTATTACCAATGCGGAAAAACATTCGCTCTTTCCTTAGTGCGTGTATGAATACGTGAAGTCTATTTACGCCCGACATCACATCAAATGTAAAGGATTTGAGTGTAAATATTATTAATATTTAACACTTCGCCTCAGAAGCCCATTAAATATAGTTTTAATGACCAATGTGACAATAATAGGTAAGGATTAGTTCAAGAGTGGCTTTTCTGCCCTAGGAGTAACATCTTTGAGGATATTGGTATAAAATAGCAGACAATTTTGAACAATAATTAGGATCGATCGGCAATGGCTGAATACGTATATACCATGTCTCGGGTGAGCAAAACTGTTCCACCTAAGCGTCAAATTCTTAAAGACATTTCTCTTAGCTTTTTTCCTGGCGCTAAAATCGGTGTTTTGGGTCTAAATGGTTCAGGTAAATCTACCCTACTACGTATCATGGCTGGTATTGATACTGATATTGATGGTGAAGCACGTGCACAACAAGGCCTTAAAGTAGGTTATCTACCACAAGAGCCTGTGCTAGACGAATCAAAAACTGTTCGTGAAATCGTAGAAGAAGCGGTTTCTGACGTTGCTGACGCACTTAAGCGTATTGATGCGGTTTACGCAGCTTACGCAGAACCAGATGCAGACTTCGATGCACTGGCAAAAGAGCAAGGCGAACTAGAAGCTCTGATTCAAGCAAAAGACGGTCACAACTTAGAGACTGCTCTAGAGCGTGCTGCTGATGCACTTCGTCTTCCTGAGTGGGATGCGAAAATTGAATTCCTATCAGGTGGTGAGCGTCGTCGTGTTGCTATCTGTCGTCTACTTCTTGAAAAGCCAGACATGCTGCTTCTTGATGAACCAACCAACCACTTGGATGCAGAATCAGTAGCATGGCTTGAGCACTTCCTTGTTGATTACAGTGGTACTGTTGTGGCGATTACCCACGACCGTTACTTCCTAGACAACGCAGCTGGCTGGATTTTAGAACTTGACCGTGGTGAAGGTATCCCATGGGAAGGTAACTACACGTCTTGGCTAGAGCAAAAAGACGAGCGTCTTAAGCAAGAAAAAGCGGGCGAAAGCGCACGTCAAAAGACAATCGAGAAAGAACTTGAATGGGTTCGTCAAAACCCTAAAGGCCGTCAAGCTAAGTCTAAAGCTCGTATGGCTCGTTTTGAAGAATTGACAACTGGCCAATACCAGAAGCGTAACGAAACTAACGAACTGTTTATCCCGCCAGGTGAGCGTCTAGGTGACAAAGTTCTTGAAGTGAACAACCTAACTAAATCGTTTGGTGATCGCGTTCTTATCGACGACTTATCGTTCAGCATGCCTAAGGGTGCAATCGTCGGTATCGTTGGTGCCAACGGTGCAGGTAAATCAACACTATTCAAGATGCTAAGCGGTGCAGAACAGCCAGATTCAGGTACAGTTGAACTAGGCGAAACCGTTAAGCTTGCTTCTGTTGATCAGTTCCGTGACAGCATGGACGACACTAAGACAGTATTCCAAGAGATCTCTGAAGGCGCTGATATCATTAAGATCAACAACTTCGAAATCCCTGCGCGTGCTTACTGTTCTCGTTTCAACTTTAAAGGCAACGACCAACAGAAGATCATCGGTGAGCTTTCTGGTGGTGAACGTAACCGTGTTCACTTAGCGAAACTGCTAAAAGCGGGCGGTAACGTACTGCTACTCGATGAGCCTACCAACGACCTTGACGTTGAAACGCTACGTGCTCTTGAAGAAGCACTGCTTGAATTCCCGGGCTGTGCAATGGTTATCTCGCATGACCGTTGGTTCCTTGACCGTATTGCGACCCATATCTTAGACTACCGTGATGAAGGTCAAGTTAACTTCTACGAAGGTAACTATACTGAGTACACTGAGTGGCTTAAGCAGACTCTAGGCGCACAAGCGGCAGAGCCGCACCGTATCAAGTACAAGCGTATAGCTAAGTAAATAAGCTTGTATTTTGAACAAAGGCCGCGATAATAGCGGCCTTTGATATATCTGGCTTACGTGTAATGCATCGATATAGAGAGATTACTTATGGTTGAAAGACGTCAATTTTCACGAGTTATTTATCAAGTCCCGACTGAGATCTCACAAGGACAAGTAAAGGTATCAGGCTCAGTGCAAGACTTATCACTCCATGGTTTACTCATTCAATGCAATGAATCAAAACAACTTAGCCATGATGTCCCTGTTCAAGTGAGCTTTAAACTCGAAAACAGTGATATCAATATTCAGTTAGAAGCAACGATAGTCTCTACCATCAATACCTCAATGCGTTTACGCATAGAGCATTTAGATATTGATAGTATCAGCCACCTTAAGCGCCTTGTTGAGCTTAATGTTGGTGACGATGACCTGCTTTATAGAGAGATTGAACACCTTACCGACTTAGGTAAGGAATAATATCTCCATTACCCTTTTTCTATTAGAAGCATTTAGTTAATACAGAACCATGTCTAAAAAAGTGTCCATTACTATTCCCTCTAGTCAGGGGGAACAGACGTTTTACTTCGGCCGTAAAGCCGTGCTCATTTGCACTACTGCCATTTTTTCAGTACCGCTATTGATTGGCGGAGCGGCGTACATGCACTTCGAGAGTAAACAAGAACTCGCACTGCAAGCGGGTGATGCCCAACAGTTGATTGAAACACTGATTGTTGAAAAAGAACAAACAGAATTTCTTTATGCTGAGCAAGTAGAAACCAACCATTCGCTATCGCAAACACTGACCGAGAAAGAAGGCACGATTCAGCTACTTGGTAAGCGTGTATTCGATGTGGAATCAGTACTGGGTCTTGCTGATGAAGATCTGCTTACCGATGATATTTCTTTAGAAGATCGCATTGATGCGGCTGCAGTCGATTCAGCAGTAAGAGCCACAATGTTCCGCTTGATTCCAAACGACAGTCCGATGGCTTATCAACGTATATCTTCTTCTTATGGTAGCCGCACTAACCCTATTTCAGGGAAACGCCATGTACATACTGGTATCGATCTAACGTGTAAGCGTGGTGAAGATATTGTCGCGCCCGCAGATGGAGTCATTGAAACGGTACGCCCAAGTAAAAAAGGCTTCGGCAACTTTATTACTATGCGTCACTCGTTTGGTTTCATGAGTTCTTATGCGCACCTACAGAAGTTCAAGGTACGTAGCGGTCAGTTTGTCAGTAAAGGTGATGTGATTGCGAGCTGTGGTAACTCAGGTAACTCAACTGGGCCACATCTGCATTATGAAGTACGCTTCCTTGGTCGCTCATTGAACCCTCAATACTTGATGGATTGGACACCAGAAAACTTCAATTACGTGTTCGAGAAAGAGAAAAAAGTTAAGTGGGGTCCACTGGTTCAACTGATTGATAATGTGGTTCGCTTGCAGATCAACCTGACCAATGTGCCTTACATTAGCTCGACTATCGACACCGTATCCAGCGATGATAACCGAGTATCGAACGAGAATAACAAAGAGCCTATCGTGACTAACTAGGTTTGTTCGTTTGGCCCATGATGATCCAAATGCATTTCGCCTACTATAGGCCAGATGCAATATCGGCATTCAACACAAACAAAAAGAGCGACCAAATGGTCGCTCTTTTTTATTTTTCAAACCACACTATTAACCGCGATGAATCGAGTCATGTGCTTGTTTTAACAGGCTTTGGCTCTCTTGTAAAAATTGTTGTGAGTAGTCACCAAACCAATAACTCACTTGGTTGAAGCTCTCAACAAACTTAGCCTTATCTTTGCCATCTAGAATTTCTAACGCTTCTCCGAAACAGCTATGGAAGCGTCGAATCATCTCAATATTCTCATCCGAAGAAAGAATGATATCGCCGTACAAGTTCGGGTCTTGAGCAAACAGACGACCAACCATCGCAATCTCAAGTCGGTAGATTGGCGAGCTTAGTTTCAGAAGTTGATCAATGTTCGGGTTCTCTTTACTCAGGTGCAAGCCGTAAGCAAAAGAGGTGAAGTGACGAAGTGCTTGAATCAAGGTCATGCCGTGATCGTGTTCAGCTGCATCCATCTGGCAAAGGCTCGCGCCCCAAATACCAAATTGATTCAGTAGCCATTGGTAGCTTTCAGAACCACGACCATCACTGTAAACAATCACCTGCTTAGCAAGGCTGGGAACATCAGGGCCAAACATTGGGTGCAATCCAACCACTGGGCCTTGGTGCATGTTCATCATTGCTTGCAGCGGTTTAGATTTAATTGACGTCAAATCACATAGAATACAATCGCTTGGTAGATTACCTAGCTTCGCAATCACACCTTCCGTTAGGTGAATTGGAACCGTAACAACCACAAGCCCAGCATTATCTAAGATTTCGTCGGCCTTATCCCAATCTTGGCTGCCAAGGATTTTCACTTCGTAGCCAGACAGTTTGAACATACGACCAAACAAGCCACCAAGTTGACCATTACCACCAACGATAACCACTGAACGTAACTCTGGGTTAAGGCACTTAAAGCCAGAATCTTTCTCACTGGCATAAGACTCACGCATAGTACGACGTAAAATGTCTTCGATTAACTGTGGTGGAACCCCTATTTTCTCGGCTTCTTGACGACGAGATGCCAGCATCGCAGCTTCACGCTCTGGTACATAAATAGGTAAACCATGTTCACTTTTTACTTCGCCTACTTTCTCTACTAGAGCAAGGCGTTGAGCCAGTAAATCCAACATTTGTTTATCGACAGCATCGATTTGGTCGCGTAATTCGTTCAGTTCAACGGCCATTTTATTCCTTACTAATCTATAAGCCCGTGCCAATCTATAAGCCCACAATCATGCAGGTTCGCTAGCAACAGATCTTAAAATGCCTCATTAGATGAGGCACTTAAATTTAAACTCTGACTAACCTTTCAAGCGGTTCTCTAAGAACGGGACTAATTCCGTATGTGCATGTTTTAATAGTGCCTCAGTTGAATCCCAATTGATACACGCGTCGGTAATAGAAACGCCGTATTTCATCTCATTGAGAGGTATATCCGAAGATTGGTTTCCTTCGTTAATATGGCTTTCAATCATCAGGCCGATAATCGACTTGTTGCCTTCACGAATTTGGTGAATCACATCTTCTGCAACTAAAGGTTGGCGACGGAAATCTTTACGAGAGTTCGCGTGGCTACAGTCGACCATTAGCGCTGCCTCTAAACCAGATTTACCCAGCTCTTGCTCACATTCGTGTACCGATACTGAATCGTAGTTCGTCTGCTTACCGCCACGTAAAATCACGTGACCATTTGGGTTACCTTGCGTTGTTAGTAGTGCAACCTGACCTTCGCGGCTGATACCCATGAAACGGTGGCTAGAAGAAGCCGCCTGCATTGCGTTGATTGCAGTGCCTAGGTTGCCATCGGTGCCGTTTTTAAAACCGATTGGCATTGAAAGACCACTTGCCATCTCACGGTGAGTTTGAGATTCAGTCGTACGAGCGCCAATAGCCGCCCAGCTGAAGGTATCTGCTAGGTATTGCGGGCTAATTGGGTCTAATGCTTCAGTCGCTAGTGGGATTTCCATCTCAGCGAGTTCAACAAGTAGTTCACGACCAACATGCAGACCATGCTCAATATCGAAAGTGCCGTCTAGATGTGGGTCATTGATCAAACCTTTCCAACCGACAGTGGTACGAGGTTTCTCAAAGTAAACACGCATAACAATATACAGTTGATCGCTAAGTTGCTCAGATAAGGCTTTTAGGCGTTTCGCGTACTCTTTCGCAGCTTCAATGTCATGGATAGAACATGGGCCACATACAACAAGCATGCGATGATCTTTCTTATGAATGATGTTTGCGATAGTTTGACGAGACTCTTGAATGAAACGACGAGCATTATCACTCAAAGGCAGTTTTGCTTTTAACTCCTCAGGAGTAATCAGTACCTGTTCGTCGATGATATTGACATTGCTTAATTCACTTTTCTGCATAACTCAACCTGTATATTTATTTTTACACCCAACATTTCCATTTGGGCTAACAATCTTTAAAAACACAATAACAGCTAAAAAAACGATTGCAAGTGTAAACAATAAAAAACATTAACTGTAAATTTTATATTACACGTTGAATTTAGCTCACTCTAAGAGATAAATAGGTTTAAACCATGGATCACACATACAAAAAAGGCGATATTTATCATATCGCCTTATCTAAAATTATTATGTGTTTATTTATCACTCACTGCCTAGCATTCGCTTAATCGTCTCTGAGGTCCCTTTCCACCTAGCATCCGAGTGAAGTGTCGACAAATCAAAGCTGTGTTTTTTAAGCAATGAGTTGGCTAAAGGCACCTCTTGAATCGCTAAGTTATCCAGAGCTTCAATTTGTGCATCTCGCTTATTACACATCAACACCATGTCACAACCTGCATTCAAGGCCGCTTTCGCTCTGTCGGCTGGTCCACCCATTATGGCAGCGCCTTCCATCGTTAAATCATCAGAGAACACCAAGCCTTTAAACCCAAGCTGCTGCTTCAATACTTTCTGCAGCCAATACTGTGAACCGCTCGCAGGTTGATCATCATAGTGAGAGAAAACCACGTGAGCTGGCATCATGGCATCCAATATTCCAGCTTCAATTTGCGCCTTGAAGATTGCCATGTCTGTTTCAAAGATGTCGTCTCTAGGGTCATATGGCGTCTCTAAGTGTGAGTCAGCAATCACGCCACCGTGTCCAGGGAAGTGCTTGCCTGTCGTCGCCATGCCAACCGACTTCATGCCTTTGATGAAAGCGCTGCTATGACGAACAATAGTATCAATATCTTCGCCAAACGCTCGGCTACCAATCGCTTTACAGTCATGGCCTTTGTCTAATACTGGCGCAAAGCTCAGATCGATATCGTGGGCAATCAATTCTGCCGCCATCAGCCAGCCAGCCTGTTCTGCTAAATGTTCACCGTTATTCTTAGTCGCGAATTCTTGAGCAGCTGGGATAATTGAAAAGCCATCGCGGAAGCGCTGAACTCGACCACCTTCTTGGTCAACACCAATCAAAATAGGACGTTTCGCTACCTTACGAATTTCTTTGTTTAACGCCGATAACTGTTTGCTATCGTGGTAGTTTCGAGCAAATAAGATGAGACCACCAACAGTTGGGTGCTCTAAAATTTCTCTGTCTTCAACTGTCAGCTCGTAGCCTGCAACATCAACCCACAACGGTCCCATATTTATCCCTTATTAAACCTAATTTCATAAACTTCCCGAGATTATTCTCTTTAAATTTGCTTTACAATGTTTTTAAACCAATCTGTGGAAGACTTTAAGAATGCAGTGCAAGAGCTTAGAAATGGATCATAAAGAACTGTATATCGGTGTGATGTCAGGGACGAGTATGGACGGTGTTGATACTGCCTTAGTGTCGATTGAAGATACGCGCATCACATTGCTTGCTCATGATGAGTTCCCAATGCCTGACGACCTCAAAGCGCGTCTGCTTGAAGTTTGTATTGGTCAGAAAACCGATTTGATTGCCATTGGCGAACTCGACCACCAGCTTGGCCATCTGTTTGCTGATGCGGTTCTGCAACTTCTCGAAAAGTCAGGCACACCAGCACCTTCTGTAACTGCGATAGGTAATCATGGTCAAACAGTGTTCCACCAGCCAACAGGCGATTCGCCATTTACCATGCAGTTGGGTGATGCCAACATCATTGCCGCTAAAACACAGATTCAAACGGTTGCCGATTTTCGACGTAAAGACATGGCATTAGGCGGACAAGGTGCGCCATTAGTCCCCGCCTTCCACCATACGATTTTCCACCCGCAAGACAGCTCGGTTGTGGTGTTGAATATTGGTGGTATCTCGAATATTTCAGTGCTGCGCCCTAATCAGCCAACGCTTGGTTATGATACAGGTCCGGGCAATATGTTGATGGACGCTTGGGTTGATAAACACACGGGTGAGAAGTTTGACCGTGATGCGCAATTTGCGCTTAAAGGTCAACTCAATCAAGCTTTACTCGAACAGTTGTTAAATGAGTCTTATCTATCTCAAATGCCACCGAAAAGTACTGGTAGAGAACTATTCAACCTACCTTGGCTAGAGCAACAATTAACAGAATTTAAAGATCTTGCAGTAGAAGATGTTCAGCGCACGCTTTGTGAATACACCGCATTGACGATAGCCAATGAAGTGGAGACTTATCGCTTGGGTAACCAGCCTGCACTGTATGTGTGTGGCGGTGGTACAAGAAACCCATTGTTGATGAAGAGGCTGTCTGAACTGCTTCCAAGTTGGGAGGTTGACTCAACCACCAGTAAAGGCGTGGATGCCGATCACATGGAAGCAATGGCCTTTGCGTGGCTTGCTCAGCGTCATGTTCATAAACTGCCAAGCAATTTACCAGAAGTGACTGGCGCAAGCAGAGCGGCCTCTCTAGGCGTTCTCTATCGAGCTGACTAAACAACTTTAGAACCATAATTTTAGAATCACCATTTAAGGATCATTATGAGTAACGACGCTCTCATATCAGCGCTCTCGCACCTCGTTTCGGAGGGGAGAAACCCTGACACTATGGATATTGATCTGCTCACCTCTCTCGAAGTGGTTGAAAAGATTAACCAACAAGACAAACAAGTCCCACTGACGATTGAAGCGGAACTGCCACAGATCGCGAAAGCGGTCGATAAAATTGCTCATGCCTTTCAAAACGGTGGTCGACTGATTTATATGGGCGCAGGCACCAGTGGTCGATTAGGCGTGTTAGACGCCTCAGAATGCCCACCGACTTTCGGTGTTTCGGACAAAATGGTTATCGGCTTAATTGCAGGCGGACCAGAGGCGATTTTAAAAGCCAAAGAAGGTGCAGAAGACTCGCTAACTCTCGGCATTGAAGATCTGAAAGCGATTCAGTTTTCAGAAAATGATATCGTGGTAGGTATTGCTGCGAGCGGTCGCACACCTTACGTGATTGGTGCACTCAACTATGCCAATCAGCTTGGCGCAGTAACGGTTGCATTATCTTGTAACCCTGACTCTCCAATTGCTGAAATCGCTCAAATCGCAATTAGCCCGGTGGTTGGCCCAGAAGCATTGACTGGTTCAACACGACTCAAATCAGGTACAGCACAAAAGCTGGTGCTTAATATGCTGACCACTGCCAGCATGATTCGCATTGGTAAGAGCTACCAAAACCTTATGGTCGACGTAAAAGCGACCAATGAAAAGTTGGTTGCCCGCGCCGCTCGTATCGTTATCCAAGCAACGGAGTGCGATAAAGCACTGGCGGTGTCGACACTTAAAGCGACTGATTACGATGTGAAGTTATCTATTTTGATGATTCTAACAGGGCTAGATTTAGAGTTAGCCAAGGCTCAGCTTGATAAGCAAAATGGCTTCTTGAGAAAAGCCGTCGAGAATAATCAGTAATCTTAATTTGGCTTGTAGCTTCTCATTTAGACAGCTACTTCAACGACATACAAAAAGACCAGCACACACGCGGTACTGGTCTTTTTTTAGTTTTAATTTTTTATGGCTAGCTTGGGCTTAATAGTCGTTTGAGAACTCGTCCCAGCCGCGTTGCCATTCCATACGGAAACGTTGAGCGTCTTCCGTACCAGAACACACGCCTTCATACACCTGACCAGATAAACCAATCTGATAAGCATGGTTCGGATTACAATATTCAGTCACACCTAGGTGATAACCTTCTGTGTAACTCGCTTGATCGACTGCGCCAAGCTCAGTCATCTCTGAATACGAACGCTGAGTGTGGCCTTTGATACCATCACGATAGCCAATCTCTTGCCAATTGCCTTCAGCTGCTAAATCTTGAACATTGGCGCTGCATCCTGCAAGGCTAAATGCCACGGCGAATAGTACGATTATTTTTTTCATTTCAATCCTTTATATTGTTACTTCACCACTTTCTGACGAAGCGCTGCCTTTGTGGTGATTCTCCACTGAACGCCTATCGATGTCCACTTATTGTCTAATGTTCGCCACTTTAGGTTCATTCCGACCACTCAGAATCAATAGTCGCCGTTAAGCCAACTCAAACAACCTCTCTATAGAGCTAATAGGCCTCTCGATAGAAATATCGGCCACTCAGCACAGTGAACAAACCACTAAATCAGTTATAACACCGCTAAATTGGCTATTCGACCACTCACTCTCGTAGCGGAAGTTTCTTCTCATCGACTCCTTTAATATACACCCTGACTTAATTAATACATTCAGGGATAACAAATTATGATGTGGTTTCTTACCTGTGTCGCAGCACTCATTGGTGGCTACTTTATTTACGGTACCTTTATCGAGAAGATTTTCGGTATCAATGAAAAACGCCAAACACCTGCTCACACTAAGCAAGATGGCGTGGACTACGTTCCAATGTCGACACCAAAGGTTTACCTAGTTCAGCTGCTTAACATCGCAGGTGTAGGTCCAATCTTCGGCCCTATCATGGGTGCCCTTTATGGTCCAGCAGCAATGCTTTGGATCGTTCTAGGTTGTATCTTCGCAGGTGCAGTACACGACTACTTCTCAGGTATGTTATCTATCCGTAATGGCGGAGCTTCGGTTCCAACCATCACTGGACGTTACCTAGGCAATGGCGCAAAACACTTTATGAACATCTTTGCCATTGTTCTACTGCTTCTTGTTGGTGTGGTATTCGTATCTGCTCCAGCAGGTATGATCACTAACCTAGTGAACGACCAAACTGATTTCGCGATGTCTGCAACTACGATGGTTGTTATCATCTTTGCTTACTACATCATCGCAACGATTGTCCCTGTCGATAAAATCATTGGTCGCTTCTACCCACTGTTCGGTGCACTGCTTATCTTTATGTCTGTTGGCCTAATCACTGCGATTGGTCTATCTGACGAACACCAAATCATGGGGGGCTTTGAGATCAGCGACATGTTCACCAACATGAACCCGAATGACCTACCACTTTGGCCTGCTCTCTTCATCACTATCGCATGTGGTGCTATCTCTGGCTTCCACGCCACTCAGTCTCCTCTGATGGCGCGTTGTATGGAAAACGAGAAGAACGGTCGCTTCGTATTCTACGGCGCAATGATTGGTGAAGGCATCATCGCTCTAATCTGGTGTGCACTTGCTCTGTCTTTCTTCGGTTCGGTTGAGTCTCTGTCTGACGCAATTGCAAACGGCGGCCCAGGTAACGTGGTATACAGCGCTTCATTTGGTCTACTGGGTGTATTTGGCGGTATCCTTGCTTTCCTTGGCGTGGTTATCCTACCAATCACTTCTGGTGACACAGCGTTCCGTTCAAGCCGTCTTATCCTTGCTGAATACTTCAACATGGAACAGAAAACACTGCGTAACCGTCTACTAATGGCGTTACCACTGTTCGTTATCGGTGGCATCCTGACTCAAGTTGATTTCGGTATCATCTGGCGCTACTTCGGTTTTGCTAACCAATCAACAGCCGTAATGATGCTGTGGACAGCTTCAGCTTACCTACTTCGCCACAACAAACTGCACTGGGTAACAACAGTTCCAGCTATCTTCATGACGTCTGTGTGTATCACATTCATCCTGAACAACAGCCAACTGGGCTTCGGTCTACCAATGCAAATCTCAACCATCATTGGTGTGGTGAGTGCGCTAGGTGTTGCGGCTTACGTTATTAAAATTTCAAAAGGCAAAGGCGATATCGACCTAGCTGATGAAGAAGAGAAAGAAGCAAAAGGCGTCACCAAAACAGCCTAGTTCTTTAAGGCTCTTGGGAACAAGAGACCAATCTTCATAGAAAGAGATAAAAGAACAGCCAAACACAACTTCGCTTGCTCCCGTAATCACTCAGTGATTCGTGGAACCTAAGACTAAAGCCCGTCCACTGTGATGGGCTTTATTGTTTGTAGGCGTTAGTGCTTTCGACTCTGGGAAGCGAATATAGGCTACTAAAACACAAGCAAAGCTACCGTTACCAAGCAATGAGCTTTACACTTAACAAGCGTCTCAATAGGTGAAAATATGGAACTCATTCTCTCTCTGCTGCAACAAACCTGCGTCTACTTAGTGATTGCTTACATGCTGAGTAAAACCCCACTGATTCTCCCTTTGTTGAGCATCTCTTCACGCTTAGGCCATAAGATCAGCTGCTACGTTCTGTTCTCCCTATTCTGTATTATGGGCACCTATTTCGGACTGCAAATCAATGATGCCATCGCCAACACGCGAGCGATGGGCGCGGTAATGGGCGGTTTGTTTGGTGGTCCTGTAGTTGGCTTTGCGGTCGGCTTTACTGGCGGGATTCATCGCTATTCATTGGGTGGATTTACGGACTTAGCTTGTGCTATCTCAACGACAGCAGAAGGCTTGATTGGTGGCCTGCTGCATGTGTACTTAGTCAGAAAGAACAAAGCCAGTCAGCTGTTTAATCCGCTGGTAGTGTTCTCTGTCACCCTATTTGCAGAAATTATTCAAATGTTGATTCTGCTCGCAGTCGCCAAACCATTTGAGCAGTCCTACGCGCTTGTTTCCGATATTGCCGCGCCAATGATCATTGCCAACTCTGTGGGTGCAGCACTGTTCATGAGCATCATCCAAGACAGAAAGACCATCTTCGAGAAATACTCCGCCACCTTCTCACGCCGCGCACTTACTATTGCCGAGCGTTCGGTAGGTATTCTGCATGGCGGCTTCACTTCCGATAACGCACAAAAGATCGTGCGTATCGTTTATGAAGAAACTAATGTTGGTGCCGTGGCGATTACCGACCGAGAAAAAATCCTCGCGTTCGTCGGCATTGGCGATGAGCACCATATTCCAAATACCCCTATTTCATCGCAAAGCACGCTCACTTCGATGGAACAGAACGACATCATCTACCTTGATGGCAAAGAGAACCCATACCAATGCTCCTTGTCGCAGGATTGTAAATTGGGTTCTGCGTTGATTATTCCATTGCGCGCGGGTAACGAAGTGGTCGGCACCATCAAGCTCTATGAGCCAAAGCTGAAACTATTCTCAACTATCAATATGTCGATGGGTGAAGGTATCGCTCAACTATTATCGAGCCAGATCCTATTTAGCAACTACCAGCAGCAGCAAACGCTACTGACACAAGCAGAAATCAAACTGCTGCACGCTCAAGTGAACCCGCACTTCTTGTTCAATGCGCTTAATACTATCAGCGCAGTAACACGTCGTGACCCAGATAAAGCTCGAGAGTTGATTCAACACCTGTCTCACTTCTTTAGAAGCAACCTAAAGCAGAACATCAACACCGTGAAGCTCAAAGACGAACTGGCACACGTCAACGCTTACCTGACCATAGAGAAAGCACGCTTTACCGATCGACTAGAAGTGGAATGGGATATCGACCCGCAGTTATATGAATCTCAATTGCCGAGCTTTACCCTGCAACCGCTGGTAGAAAACGCCATCAAACATGGGATATCTAATATGTTGGAAGGCGGTAAAGTAAAGATCTCTAGCGAGGCTTTCGAGGGTGGGTTCAAGTTAACCGTTGAAGACAATGCAGGTAATTATCAGAAGCCATCTCAAGATCATGTAGGATTAGGGATGGAAATTGTTGATAAACGACTCACTAATTTCTTTGGACAAGATTCAGCACTAAAAATAGAATCTCAACCACAGCAATTTACTCGAATGAGCTTTATCATACCTATACTCAAATAATGGTATTTTCGGAGACGGATCGCTCCGAGTTGAAACATTTAGAAGCAGACATTTAAAAGATAAGCGTGAACCAAGCAGGGATAGAACCAAGATGAAGATTGTAGGATGTTAAAGGCACTAGTTATCGATGATGAGCTTTTTGCTCGCGAAGAGCTGATTGAGCTGCTGACCGAAACCGGAGAAGTGGAAGTCATTGGCCAAGCGAGTAATGCAATTGAAGGGCTAAAGCAAATCAACCTTCTCAAGCCTGACGTGGTGTATTTGGACATTCAAATGCCTCAGGTTACTGGGATTGAATTGCTGAGCATGCTTGACCCGGAAACCATGCCTTATGTGGTGTTTGTGACCGCCTACGATCAATATGCGATTCAAGCCTTTGAAGACAATGCCTTTGACTACCTACTCAAACCCGTTGAACCTTGTCGATTAAATAAGAGTGTTTGCCGCCTGAATAAAGTCATCAAGCAAAACCAGAAAACACCGGAGCAAGACATCTCTGCGATTGCTCCTTGCCACTTAGAGCAGATTCCGTGCATTGGTCATAACCGCATTGTGATCATGGCAAGCCAAACGGTCGAGTGCGCTTATTCTGATATCAGCGGCGTGCACGTTCGTAGCTCATCACAAACGGCAACCTCGCAACTAACGCTTAAGATCTTGGAAGAAAAGACCGATTTGATCCGCTGTCATCGACAGTATTTGATCAACATAAAATCGATCCAAGAGATCAAACTGCTAGAAAATGGATTAGCAGAGATCATTACCCTGACTGGCTTTGAAGTCCCGGTGAGTCGTCGTTATTTAAAGACTTTAAAAGAGCAACTCGGTCTCCAGTAACGCGTTAGAATTAGACGCCTTGTTCCAAAGCACGATCAAAAAAGCCAACGTATCAACGTTGGCTTCCTGCTGTTTACAAATCAATAGTGTTTGCAAATCGATAGTGTTACGCATCGATCTTGTCACCAATCAATAGAGATTAGTCGACTTGCTTAATCTGTAGCTCTTTTGGTACTTCAAAGAACATGTTCTCTTCACGACCTTGAATCTCTTCAACGTCAGTCGCACCTAGCTCACGAATACGATCTAGAATTTGGTTTACCAGCTCTTCAGGAGCAGAAGCACCGGCTGTTACACCGATTTTCTTTTTCCCTTCAACCCACTCGGTTTGAATGTCTTCAGGACAGTCAGTTAGGTAGCCTGGTGTGCCTAGTTTCTCAGCTAGCTCTTTTAGACGAGTTGAATTCGATGAGTTCTTAGAACCAACCACTATCACCACATCAACGTCATTCGCCATCTCACGCACAGCGTCTTGACGGTTTTGAGTCGCGTAACAGATGTCGTCTTTACGTGGGCCTTGAATCTCAGGGAACACTCGACGTAGCTCTTCAATCACATCTGCAGTTTCATCTACTGATAGCGTAGTTTGGCTAACATAGTGCAGGTTACTTGGATCATTCACCACGAGGTTCTGTACGTCCTCTGGTCTTTCAACCAAGTACATACCACCAGCTTGGCTCGCGTACTGACCCATAGTGCCTTCCACTTCAGGGTGACCTGCGTGGCCAATCAGTACCACTTCCATATGTTTGCGGCTCGCACGAGCAACCTCCATATGAACTTTAGTCACCAAAGGACACGTCGCATCAAATACCGTTAACTCACGCTCTTTCGCTTCTTTACGAACCGCTTGAGAAACACCGTGAGCCGAAAAGATCACGATGTTGTCGTCTGGCACCTCACTCAGTTCTTCGACAAAAATAGCACCACGCTGCTTTAGCCCCTCAACAACAAAGCGGTTGTGTACCACTTCATGGCGAACATAGATCGGTGGCTGATACATTTCGAGTGCACGCTCTACGATGCTGATCGCACGATCGACACCGGCACAAAAGCCACGAGGGTTAGCTAACATTATTTTCATTTCATTGCTCATCATTTACCGCGGTACTAAGGTTGCTTCTATAGAGTTCGCCGTCAGCGAGGTTCGCATTCTACAGTGAAGCGTCTAGACAGTGAAGCTCTGGGTGAGATCACAGCTGTAAGGCTATCTTATTCTAGCGTGAAGACAGCTATTCTAACGTTAAGAGAGTTATTCTACCGTTAAGATATTGACGTCAAAGCTAACGTCTTGACCAGCGAGTGGGTGATTAAAATCAACCGTCACTGAATCACCTGCGATCTCAGTAATAATACCTGGAATTTCCATACCGTCAGGACCTGAAAATGCCATGATAGTGCCCACTTCAACTTCAGAGTCGCCAACAAACTTAGCACGATCCATATAGTGAATATGATCTGGGTTTGGCATACCAAACGCGTCTTCCGCCTTCAGTTCGATAGACTTTTCAGTGCCGGCTTCAAGTCCAAGTAAGCACGCTTCAAAGTTCTCACTTAGGCTGCCATCACCCATGACGAACTTCGCTGGTTTGCCCATGTTCTCCGTACTATCGGCAACTGAACCATCCTTCATTTTAATCGTAAAATGTAGAGTTACTGCTGAATCATTTTTAATTGCTGCCACGTTACTTTCCTTAGACTTCTTTATTATTTGAGGATGCGCTGTGCTTTGCTTCCTTGTTGACTGAAGCATAAAAAAAAGCGCCGTCGGAATCAACCGACAGCGCTTAGGGCTATTCTATTCTGTGAGTCATAGACTGACTTTGAAGCAAGCTATTTGCTTTCGTCTTTCTTACGGAAACCATCTAAGATGATCATCGCAGCACCGATACAGATTCCCATATCCGCTAAGTTAAATGCAGGCCAGTGGTAAGTGCCCCAGTAGAAGTCTAAGTAATCGACAACAAAGCCATGTACGACTCGGTCAAACACATTACCTACTGCACCACCAATGATGATCGCATAAGCAATGTTATTCCACTTCTCTGTTGCTGGTAGTTTGCTCATCCAGTACGTCAGCATACCTGTTACCGCAAATGCGATACCCGTAAATAACCAACGCTGCCAACCACTTTGATCACTCAAGAAGCTAAACGCTGCACCGTAGTTATGAACATACAAAAAGTTAAAGAATGGCAACACCTCAATACGGTTTGCCCAGCCATAACCCATGTTGTCCATGACAAAGAGTTTGATGCCGATATCAGCAAGGAACACCAGCAAAGCCAGCCATAACCAACGAACACCAGATTGTTTTAACGAAACTTCACTCATTTCT
This sequence comes from Vibrio sp. 10N.261.55.A10, assembly GCF_041470825.1. Classification (NCBI taxonomy): domain Bacteria; kingdom Pseudomonadati; phylum Pseudomonadota; class Gammaproteobacteria; order Vibrionales; family Vibrionaceae; genus Vibrio; species Vibrio sp. 10N.261.55.A10. Next base: position 31,902 of record NZ_JBFRNC010000048.1, read on the forward strand.
ATTCCTAGTATCTACTCAGTCAAATCATCTCATTATCCACTCTCAAGAATGAACACGAGAAGTCAGCTTGGTTAAACACATTTCCTATAATTAAAAATAACCCCAGTTGATACTGGGGCTATGATTTTTACAAAAAGTTCAGTCTTTCTCTGAGTCGTTATGCGAACTTACGCACTTCGCCTTCACCGTCGATGTTCGACACACAACGACCACAAACTTTCTCGTGACCTTCGATAGTGCCTACATCTGGAGTGTGGTGCCAGCAACGGTCACACTTCTCAGCTTCAGTAGCCGCAACTTCAACGAATAGACCAGCAACGTCTGTCGCTTGCGCTGCATCAGACTTCTCGCTCAGTGGCTTAACAACAGCTGCAGAGGTGATAAGTACGAAACGTAGCTCATCTTCTAGCTTGTTGATTTTAGCCGCTAGTGCATCGTCAGCGTATAGAGTAACTTCAGCTTGCAGTGCACCACCGATCGTTTTCTCTTTACGAGCATCTTCAAGAAGCTTGTTCACTGCGCCACGAACAGACTGGATTTCAGTCCAGAATTCGTTGCTTAGCTCTTCGCCTTCTGCAAGACCAAATAGACCTTCGAACCACTCACCTGTGAATACGAACGTGTCGCGCTGCTCTCCAGTTGGTAAAGAGCTTGGCATTTCGTTCCAAATTTCATCTGCAGTGAACGACATGATAGGTGCCATCCAACGAACTAGAGCTTCTACGATGTAGTAAAGCGCCGTTTGACAGCTACGTTGAGCATGGCTGCCCTGCTTCGCTGTGTACTGACGGTCTTTGATTACGTCTAGGTAGAAAGAACCCATTTCGATAGAACAGAACTGCATTAGACGTTGAGTCACACCGTGAGTGTTGTACTCGCCGTATGCTTTAACAATCTCTTCTTGTGCAGCTTGAGCACGGCCAACAGCCCAGCGATCAAGTGCAACCATCTCTTCAGCAGGAACTAGGTCAGTTTCAGGGTTGAAACCGTTCAAGTTCGCTAGGAAGAAACGAGCCGTGTTACGAATACGACGGTAAGCATCCGCTGAACGCTTCAGGATTTCATCAGAAACCGCAACTTCACCCGTGTAGTCTGTAGAAGCAACCCATAGACGCAGGATATCTGCACCTAGCTTGTTGGTTACGTCTTTAGGAGCAACAACGTTACCGATAGATTTAGACATCTTACGGCCGTTACCATCCACTACGAAACCGTGCGTTAGTACTTGCTTGTACGGTGCTTCGTCTTTCATCGCGATAGATGAAATTAGAGAAGACTGGAACCAGCCACGGTGTTGGTCTGAACCTTCAAGGTAAAGATCAGCACTGTGAGTGCGCTCTTCGTTCGGGAAGTTGTACTCTTCACGAGAATCAACAACAGAGAAGTGCGTAACACCTGAGTCGAACCATACGTCTAGCGTATCCATTACTTTTTCGTACTTATCAGCGTCTTCTGCGCCCATAAGTTCAGCAGCGTCTACATCCCACCAAGCTTGAATGCCTTTCTCTTCAACTAGCTTCGCAACTTTTTCAATAAGCGCTGGGCTTTCTGGGTGAAGTTCTGCTGTTTCTTTATGAACAAACAAAGCAATTGGCACACCCCAAGTACGTTGACGAGAGATACACCACTCAGGACGACCTTCAACCATGCCTTCGATACGGCTTTGACCCCATTCAGGCAACCACTCAACACTCTTGATTGACTCTAGTGCTTTAGCACGTAGGCCAGCTTGATCCATAGAGATGAACCATTGTGGTGTTGCGCGGAAGATGATTGGAGTTTTGTGTCTCCAACAGTGTGGGTAGCTGTGCTCGTAAGCGTGGTGATGCAGAAGTGCACCTTTCTCTTTTAGAACTTCTAAAACAGAGTCGTTCGCTTTGAATACGTGCTGACCAGCAAATAGCTCTGTATCTGGCAGGTAAACGCCGTTAGAACCAACTGGGTTAGCGATTTCTAGGTTGTACTTTTTACCAACCACGAAATCTTCTTGACCGTGACCAGGCGCAGTGTGAACCACACCAGTACCTGAATCTGTTGTTACGTGATCGCCAAGAACTGCAGGAACAGTAAAGTCGTAGAACGGGTGGTTGAACTGAGAAAGCTCAAGATCAGCACCTGTAGCAAAACCAAGGTTGTGGAAGTGCTCGATACCTGCACGATCCATTACGTCTTTTGCTAGTTCAGAAGCAACAACGATACGTTGAGCAGGCTGGTCGCCATTCGCTTCAACTTGGATAAGCACGTATTCAAGATCATCACGTAGACATACTGCGCGGTTAGCAGGCAGAGTCCATGGTGTTGTTGTCCAGATAACGATAGAAATTTCGCCTTGACCCGCATGACCTTCAGCTAGAGTAAATTTCTCTAGAAGCGCCGCTTCGTCAGCTGCTGTAAATTTCACATCGATAGATGGAGAAACTTTATCTTTGTATTCAACTTCAGCTTCAGCCAGAGCAGAACCACAATCAGTACACCAGTGAACGGGTTTGAAACCTTTAAGAAGGTGACCTTTGTCTGCGATTTTGCCAAGAGAACGAATGATGTTCGCTTCTGTGCCAAAATCCATAGTGCGATAAGGTTTGTCCCACTCGCCCATGATGCCAAGACGTTTGAAGCTCTCTTTCTGACCTTCAACTTGACCCGCAGCGTACTTTCGACACTCTTCGCGGAATTCAGCCGCCGAAATCTTCTGACCAGGCTTACCTTTCTTCTTCTCAACCATTAGCTCGATTGGAAGACCGTGACAGTCCCAACCAGGGATGTACGGTGCATCAAAACCAGAAAGGGTCTTAGATTTGATAATAATGTCTTTAAGAATCTTATTCAGCGCGTGGCCAATGTGAATATCGCCGTTCGCGTATGGAGGGCCATCATGCAGTACGAAAGATTTTTTACCTTTCTTTGCCTTACGGATTTCGCCGTAAAGATCTTCTTTGTACCAACGCTTCAGCATTTCTGGCTCACGATTTGCCAGATTGCCGCGCATTGGGAACCCTGTTTCTGGTAAGTTCAGGGTATCTTTATAATCACTCATCGATTCTTAATTCCGTTATATTGGGCGAAGTTAGACATTATGTTAATCGGTGGAATCATCCGATTAATTCTTTAGCTGAAGCAGCCACACCCTTGCGGCTTCAGCATCCAATTCTATTTGATTCTTTAGTGCGTCGAACGATTCAAATTTTATCTCGTCGCGCAGTTTGTGCAAAAGTCGTACTTCTAACTGTTTACCATATAAATTGGCTTTAAAGTCAAAAAAATGCACTTCCAATTGCTGCCTTACCCCATTAACTGTTGGTCGTTGTCCAATATTAGCAACGCCACCGACAGGAACACCGTCGATATCCAAAGCTTCAACAACATACACTCCCGATACAGGAGAAACACAACGCTTTAATGGAATATTAGCGGTAGGGAAACCGATAGTTCTCCCTAGTTTTCGACCATGGGACACTCGACCACTAATACTGTAATCACGTCCTAACATGGTAGCACTTGCAGCCAAGTCATCGACCGCTAATGCATTTCGTATCTCAGTACTGCTTACTCGTAATTGGTTTAAGCAATAGCTTTGGGTGCTGACCACCTCAAAACCGTACTTCTCGCCCGCCTCTTTGAGCATAGCGAAATTACCGGTACGACCTTTACCAAAGCAAAAATCGTCACCAACCACCAAGAACTTCACACCAAGCTTATCAACCAAAAGATCCTTAATGAATGCTTCCGCGGATAAACTTGCAAAATACTGATTAAAATTAACACACAATAAGCGACTGATATCTAGCTTACTCAGTTGCACGTATTTGTCTCGTAAACGAGTTAAACGTGCTGGCGCTCTATCTCGGGCAAACAGCTCCATAGGCTGCGGTTCAAACGTCATAACAACAGAAGGTAGCCCTAATGCTGCAGCTTGTTTAGAAACCTGACTCAAAACCTCTTGATGTCCTAAATGAACACCATCGAAGTTACCTATGGTTAATACACAGCCATGATGCTGCGCTTTAATATTGTGTATACCTCGGATCAGTTCCATTATGATCAGCTAAAACCTGTTATTTGCATCATTTATTGTGTGAAACCGACGGATTATATACTAATCAGTATTAATCTGTCGCTGCTTTTAAATGTTTTACTCGGATACCTAAAATCAGTACCGAAACAATATAAACAAAGCCACCAAGTCCAATCAAGCCAGTTAATGTCAGCGCTCTCTGGCTAAAGCTCCATTCAAGCCAATGTTGCATATTATCCAGCTGCCATAAAATAGCCGCTACCATCACCACACCTGAGATAATTAATTTGGCACTGAACAACAAGGTTGTCTTAGTTAATTGATACACACCCGCAAGGTGCAATCCTCGATATAACAAGGCCATATTCACAAAGGCAGACAGTGCCGTCGCAATCGCCAAACCCACATAGCCATAAAAATAAGCAAAGATCGCGTTAAACACCATATTGGTCACCATAGCGATAATGCCGTACTTAACCGGTGTTTTGGTATCTTGGCGAGAGTAATAGCCCGGAGCTAAAACTTTAATCAGCATGAAATTAAGCAAGCCTGATGCGTAAGCTACCAATGACATCGATGCTTGCTGTACATCGTGTGGAGAGAACTCACCACGCATAAATAGCACCATCAACATGGGTTTAGCTAAAACGATAAGACCTAACATCGCAGGAATACCAAGCAGCAACACCATGCGCACGCCCCAATCCATGGTATGCGCGAACCCTTCCCCTTGAGCATCTACGTGTTTACGAGACAAAGCAGGAAGAATCACAGTCGCAATCGCGATACCGAATAAACCGAGAGGAAATTCAAGCAGTCGGTCTGAGTAGTACAACCAACTGATAGAGCCTGTTGCGAGGAAGCTGGCAATAAAGGTATCAAACAATAAGTTGATTTGGCTGACCGATACACCGAACAGAGCAGGGATCATTAATGTGCGGATCTTAACCACACCCGGGTCTCTCCATCCCCACTTCGGCTTAACCAACACACCCGCTTTGATCAAGAAAGGCATTTGGAAAAGGAATTGGACTAAGCCACCAAGAAACACACCAATAGCCAAACCAATTTCTGGTTGTTCTAAATTAGGTGAGATAAACCATGCAGCGCCTATGATCATCACGTTCAAGAACACAGGAGTAAAAGAAGAGACCGCAAATTTACCTAATGTATTAAGAATGGCACCAGATAAAGCGACGAAGGTGATAAACCATAAATAAGGAAAGGTAATCTTGAGCATAAAGCTCGCTAGCTCAAATTTGGGTGCTGATGGGCCATCATTTAGCCAGTCGATAAACCAACCCGCACCAAACATCGCGGTGATCACGCCAGAGCCCAATACCCCGATGACGGTGACAATAGAAACTAAAACCCCGAGCGTCCCCGACACCTTAGCAATTAAATCTCGTGTCTTATCTTTATCACCTGCGGCGTGATATTCCGTTAATACAGGAACAAACGCTTGAGAAAACGCACCTTCTGCAAAAAGTCGACGTAAGAAATTAGGAATTTTATTAGCGAAGAAAAATACGTCGGCACTCGCTCCTGCCCCCATCAAATTTGCTACTACTACATCACGTACTAGCCCCAATATACGGGAAACAAAAGTCATTGCGCTGACAATCAGGCCTGACTTTAATAGTCGTTTACTCACAGAAACCTCTGACACTGGTTGATTACTTTCAAGCGAGGATAAATACTATCCTGTCCTAAGAAGCATATTTATTAGCATTGGTCTAAAAATGCTGTTAGAATCCCCGCCATCTTAACCGCGATGACCTTTCCATACCAAAGTTTGTTTGGCTACGATTGGTTTTTGCACAAATCATTTGACAATTAAGCGCTAATGAGGGATAGTCCTCGCCCTTAAATTGTCACCGAACTAAGTTTTTGGGAGTTAGACCCTTGGCAAACAGTAAATCTGCTAAGAAGCGCGCTATCCAAGCTGAGAAACGTCGCCAGCACAATGCTAGCCGTCGTTCTATGATGCGCACTTACATGAAAAAGACTATCGCAGCTATCGCAGCTGGTGATAAAGAAGCTGCAACTGCTGCTCTTGTAGAAGTTACACCACTTCTTGACCGTATGGCGACTAAAGGCCTTATTCATAAGAATAAAGCTGCACGTCATAAGTCTCGTTTCGCTGCTGCAATCAAAGCTCTTTAATAGAAATTTGATTACAACGCAAAACGAAAAAAACCGGCCTAGGCCGGTTTTTTTATATCTAAATTTTGAGTAACGCTTTTATTTTACGTGCTAACAGCCGTTTTTCTGACCGATAAACAATTTAAGCAGATAGATAAAACAAACAATCAGAAAAATAAATAGAGAAGCAAATTGGTACGTAGATAGATAGGTAAACACTAACGTTCAATGTGAAATGCTAACACTTCCTTGTGTCATTCTATCGCTGATAAGGAAATCCCCCTCCCACCAGCAATAAGCTACTTGCAGTAAATACCATGCAGTAGGTTAATCATCGCTTTTACTTCTTCACTACTCAATGTGTAATACACAGTTTGAGCTTCTTTGCGAGTTTCGACCAAACCATCTCTTCTCAACCAAGCAAGATGTTGAGATAAAGCAGACTGACTCAGTTCCAACTTGCCACACAACTCCCCAACCGACAGTTCAGTGCCATGTAATAGGCACAAAATCTGTAAGCGACGCTCGTTAGCCATGGCTTTGAGTAGAATCACAGCTTGTGCTGAGTTCTTCTCCATCTCTTTTAAGTTCATAGTTTGGCTCCCTACAACCTTTACGCCAACTACGGGCTATCAGTATTTCCGGCATATTGCGGAGTTATGATAATCGATATCAATTCATTAACAAACTATCTCACTCGAACAATTTGCTAAAATCTGCGTCACATACGTTTTTTACTGCTGGATGTTGGATCATCCTCTCAGCAAATATGACGTAGTACTCCTCTTTTAACTCTTCAATACCGCCTAATAGTTGCAGTGATGTGTCGTCTTCCACTTCAGACATATAAATCGTCGGTGCTAAAAATATTACGTCATGATGGTAACGAGCAAAAGCCTTCATCAATGCGGCATCATCAAACTCACCTAAAATATCTGGCTTAAGCCCTTGTCTATCAAACCATTGCAGCACTTTACGACCCATTGAGGTTCGGCTGCCAGGGATCAAAAGCTTTCTTTGCTCCAATACAGCAGGGAAATTAACCCCTTCAACCTGACCTGAACTAAAAAAGCTCATTCCACTCTCACCCAGCTTTTTACTGAACAGGCCCGGGCTTTGACTAGAGTCCACCGGACAGTCAGACAAAATCATATCGAGCTTATGTTGAGAGAGTTGCTCAAGTAGCATTTCATGGGTCGATTCAAAACAGCGCAAGTGAATGCTGTTATCTGGAGGGATGGTCGACATCAGTATCTTACTGACGAGTCTTTTAGAGAGCGCATCCGCGACGCCAACATCAAACAGAATATTGGAGTGCTGGCTGTAATTCACGATGTCCAGCATCTCGTAACTCAGGCCAAACATACGATCGGCATATTTAAAGACCAGTTGCCCAAGCTCTGTAGGCTCAACACTTCGGCCATTACGCTTGGTCAACTTGCCATCCATGCGTTCTTCTAAGGCTTTTATCTGCCCCGTTACCGTTTGTGGTGTTAGGAATAGGGCTTCTGCAGCTTTAGTAACAGAGCCTTGCTTGCAAACCATCCAGAAGTAATACAGATGGTTGTAGTTGAGATGCGACATAGATGTGCCGTAATAAAAGAGTAGATACCCTTTTATATCAAATATGACACCGCCACTCAACAAACTCGGAAAAACCTAACCAAACATAGATTTACCACTTATTTTTTCGAAGTGTCTGATTTCATAATGTAATATTTCATCGATTATTTTCAATTTTTTTCTAACTTTTAAGATCTATATCACCTATAGAACTTCCATTAAAAAACAATTTAAAACAACAACTTAAAACAACCACATTAGCAATTGGAATATTTAAAGAGTAAATCATCACAAAAAAGTCGCACCTAAACCAAAATGTAATATTACTGAAATATTTCCCCTCTAACATCACGCTCAGATTAAACAAACAGACCAAACACAGACTTAAACGGTCCAATGGAGAAAACATTATGAACCAAGCTACTACTGCAGCAGCGCCTATCTCGAGCACTACTCGTTGGCTACGCTGGGCTAACTTGGCATTCATGCTTTACCTACTATTACTTTCAGTTTCAATGGTTGGTACAGGCTTCAAATGGGCAACAGGCGAGCAAGCAAAGGTTCTTTTCGAATTTGCTTCACACCCAGTTGCAGGCTTAATGATTGGTTTAGTAGCAACAGCGCTTATTCAATCATCAAGTACAGTTACTTCAATTATCGTTGGCCTTGTGGCAGGTGGTTTACCTGTTGAGCTAGCAATTCCTATGATCATGGGTGCTAACATTGGTACTACGGTAACCAATACGCTAGTTAGCCTTGGTCACGTTCGTTGTAAAGAAGAGTTCAAACGTGCATTCGCAAGTGCGACAATCCACGACTTCTTTAACCTATTAGCCGTTGCTATCTTCCTACCACTAGAGATGGCGTTTGGAATTCTAGAGAAAATTTCTCACTGGTTAGTATCACCGATGCTAGCAACAGGTGATATGAGCATGGGTGGTCTTAACTTCATCAAGCCAATCACTAAGCCTGTTGTAAGTGCGATTAAAGAACCACTATCAACGTTTGGCGACACTGTTGGCGGCATCATGCTTATCGCTCTAGGTATCGCAACTATCTTCGTAGCTATTACTGTAATGGGTAAGCTGATGAAGAGCCTAATGGTTGGTCGTGCTCGTGAGATTCTAAAGAACGCAATCGGTCGTGGTCCAATCCACGGTATCGCTTCTGGCTCTATCGTGACTATCCTTGTTCAGTCTTCTTCTACGACAACAAGCTTGATGGTTCCACTAGTAGGTTCAGGTGTTCTTAAAGTACGTGACGTTTACCCATTCACTCTGGGTGCAAACATCGGTACATGTATTACGGCTCTACTTGCAGCTACAGCAGTGTCTGGTGAGTTCGCAGTATTCGCACTACAAATTGCTCTAGTACACTTGGTGTTCAACATCATGTCAACGGTATTCATCTTCGGTATCCCGTTCCTACGTGAACTTCCAGTTAAAGCGGCAGACATGATTTCAGACATGGCTGTGAAGAACAAAGCTGTAGTGGCTGGTTACCTTGTTGCGGTATTCCTTGTACTGCCTGGTAGCGTGTTAGCTCTTACCGCTTAATAGCAAAATAAACATCGCTTATAGCAAAGCCCGCTACCTCCTAGGTTGCGGGCTTTTTCTTTTTAAGAGCAGATGAGGGAAGCAAAAATCAGATACGGGATGCGAGTGAGCACCTCAGTAAAAGCGACAGACACAGTATGGGCAGTCGGTACTGAAATTCTTAAAAACGCCAACTGCAACGTAAAGCAGTTCGGCAAGCCAAATCTACTAGGGCGTGTTGATC